>DAWO01000103.1:0-2307 GCA_002509485.1 Methanolinea sp. UBA477 | reverse complement strand
CATCTCCTCACTCTCCATAGATACCCCGTATCTCACGGTGAAACAGGAATTCACCCTGAGCGGAACCCGGCCGGGTGCGCCTGTTGCAGGGGCCCTCGCGGTACTGGAATACCTTGGTAGAGAGGGGATGAGGGCGGTTGTACACGGCTGCATGAAGAATACCTGCAGGCTCATCGACGGCATGGAGACCTTCGGGTTCAGACGCGTGGTGACGCCGGAAGTCAATGTGGCGACCTTCCTCCCCCGGGAAATCCCTGCACCCTGGCAGGCCTCGTGGACCCGCAGGGGCCACTTACGGATAGTGTGCATGCCCCATGTGACCGCCGGGGTCATAGAATCATTTTTAGAAGATATCGGTGAGAAATATGCTGGAAAGACTGGTAAAATCACTTGAGTCCTGTCCGATTGTAAAGAGAGGCGAATACCATTATTTTATTCATCCCATCACCGACGGAGTCCCTGAGGTGCAGCCCGGGCTGCTCCGGGAAGTCGCCATAGCGATGATCAAGGTACTTGACCTGGATGGCGTCAACAGGATCGTCGTCGCCGAGGCCATGGGGATCCACATCGGGGCGGTCATATCCACGCTTACCGATATTCCCCTGAATATTGTCAGGAAGCGGGAGTACCTCCTTCCGGGTGAGATTCCAATCCACCAGTCGACAGGGTACTCGAAGGGAGAACTGTACCTGAATGGCATCAATCCGGGTGATCGGGTGGTCATTGTTGACGACGTGGTGAGCACCGGCGGGACGACCCGGGCACTTCTCGAAGCTCTTGAAATCGCAGGAGCAGAAGTGGCAGATATCTGCTTTGCCATCCGGAGGGGAGAGGCCGATATCGGGCGTCCCTTCAAGTCCCTGGTCACCATCGAAGTCACGGACAGGGTGCAGGTCATTGACAGATATCTCTGAACTGGCACGAAGACTTCATGAGCGAGGTGCAGAAAGAGTGGCCCTCCAGTTTCCTGAGGGTCTGAAAAGGAGAGGTCCTGCCTTCGCCAGCACATTAAGGGACGAGGGATTCCAGGTACTGGTCAGCGGAGATCCCTGCTACGGTGCCTGTGACCCTGCACTGCGCCTCCTCGAGTATACCGATGTGCTGGTGCATTTCGGACATTCCGAGATGATAGCACACCCGGACATCATATTCGAACCCTTATTCATGGACATTGACCCCACTATCCTGGAGAAGGCGCTGCCCCTCCTCAGGGAGAGAAAGATCGGTGTCGTAACCACCGTCCAGCATGTCCACATGGGCGAAGAGATCAGGGACTACCTGGAGTCACGGGGAATCGAGGCGGTCTTTCAGGAGGGAGGAAGCAGGGTGAGATATCCGGGACAGGTACTCGGCTGCTCTTTCTCTGCAGCCAGGATACCGGGGGTCTCCGAAGTACTCTACGTGGGAACAGGAGTATTCCACCCACTGGGAGTGCAGCTGGCTACAGGGGCCAGGGTCATCGCCCTCGACCCCTATACCGGTGATGCCAGGGAGGTCGATACCGGCAGATTCTTACGAATACGTCACGCGCTCATGGAGAAGGCCAGGAAGGCAAAAAATTACGGAATTATCGTCAGTCTCAAGCAGGGCCAGAACAGGTATACCCTTGCTAAGAGACTCGAATCGCTCTCAGATACAGGCTTCCTGGTGATGACAGAAGAGGTAGATCCTGACGAGCTGCTCAACCTGGGATTCTCATGCTACGTGAATACCGCCTGCCCGAGGCTTGCGTACGATGATCAGTCCAGGTTTCCGGTTCCGGTAATCACACCAGCCGAATATGAGATAATATGCGGGGTCCGTTCCTGGGACGATTACCAGATCGACGAGATTGAGTAGGATGCGGCTGAGACAACTGGAGATGGTACTCCAGCAGGTGGAAGGGTTCGATTCTCCATCTGCCAGGCGTGAACAGTACGGGACGCCTGCGTCTCTTGCGGCGCGGCTCCTCTATCATGCACTGATGAGAGACGATATCTCCGGAAAACGGGTCCATGACCTGGGATGTGGAACCGGCATCCTCTCGATAGGTGCGTGTATTCTCGGGGCATCTTCTGTAAAGGGTATTGATATCGATGAACAGGCAGTTGCACGTGCACGAAAAAATGCAGAGAGTTTCGGTGCAGAACCGGAGTTTATTACCGGCGACATCCGTGACCCGGAGATACTGGCAAAAATCGGGCACTGCGACACCGTGATCATGAATCCCCCCTTCGGGGCACAGGTCGCACACGCGGACCGCCCGTTCATCGATGCGGCACTGGCACTCGGGATTGTCACCTACGCCATCTTCAACAGGGGCAGCAG
>DAWO01000095.1 GCA_002509485.1 Methanolinea sp. UBA477 | reverse complement strand
CGAATCATCCACCCTGCAGAACCCGGCACATACCTACCAGAACCCGGGGACGTACACGGTGACGCTCACGGTAACCAACGCATACGGTTCAGGGAGAAGATCCTCGGAGGCATTCATATCGTCCGGCACGGTGCCGGCTGCCAATCTCCAGGCCATTCCCAGGGAGGGGACAGCTCCCCTGGAGGTTCAGTTCTCCGACCTCTCTGCCGGCTCCCCGCAGTCTTGGGAGTGGAGCTTTGGAGACGAGACCTACTCGACCGACCAGAACCCGATCCATACCTACTACTCGCCAGGGGCCTACACGGTCACACTCACCGTCTCCAACCAGTTCGGCACCAGCAGCAAGGTGCTGACCAACTACGTGAAGGTGACTGCTCCACAGGTCGTCGATGTCTATCTTACGGGCAGCCAGAAGGGATACCTGCTCCCGGACTGCTACCTCCAGTTCACGGTAACCGGAGATTCCGGCTCGATCAAGATCGGGGGAACCACCTACACCTTCGGTGACGGAGACCTTGTCCAGCTCTTCCCCGGAGATGTCGATACGGCCGAGCTTGACGTGAATGCAAACGGTATACAGTCCTTTGCATTCGATGACGTCAGGATGTTCGTGAACGGGGAACTGGTCCGTACCGGGATCGTCTCCGGGATAAACGTTCCCGCGTACAGGGGACTCAAATCCACCTTCGTGATAGTTATTCCACCGGGCGAGAGTCGAATGACACTTTACCTTGGCGGATCGAAGATAGTTCCCGGGGCAGGAGAGACGGTCACCATCTACAACTTACGAGAGGACTCGATCGGACGACTCTATCTCTCAACAAAGATCCAGGCCATGTCATGCCGTGGAGGCGCCGAGAGCTATTCTGTGAAATAGCCCGCTAATCTTCCTCTCCAATCTCTTTTAGCCTCTGGGTAACGTATTCCACCAGTTGCGGCGACTCCCCTTTCGAGCACTGGATAAAGTCCCTGTATGCGTCGCATGCATCTCCTTTGTGGCCGAGTTTCTCGCAGGCGAGGGCCTTGTTGATGTATGCCCGCGGATATGCGTGGCGTATGGCGATTGCCCTGTCGAACTGTTCAATAGCCGCTTCGCAATCACCGTTGTTGTAGTA
This sequence comes from Methanolinea sp. UBA477, assembly GCA_002509485.1. GTDB lineage: Archaea > Halobacteriota > Methanomicrobia > Methanomicrobiales > Methanospirillaceae > SD8. Next base: position 6,613 of record DAWO01000095.1, on the reverse strand, counting down.
GATATTGCCGATATTGTAGTAGGCCTCGGCAAGATCCGGATTTAACTCGATAGCCCGTTCGAAGTCAGAAATGGCGTCCTGAATCCGGCCGGCCTTCCCGTATTCGATTCCCCTGTTGTAGAAGGCAAATGCGTTGTCAGGATTGATCCCGATTGCCCGTGAAAAGTCTGCAATGGCCTCATTGTAATTACCCCGCTTGGAATATGCATTTCCACGGTTATTCATGGCCTTCTCGTTCGCAGGATTGATCTCGATTGCCTTACTGAAATCCTCGATCGCTTCATCAAAACGCTCGAGTCTTTCATATTCGATCCCCCTGCTGTTATAGGCCAGGTCATCATCGGGAGTGAGCCGTATCAGGTGTGTATAATCATGGATGGCATCGTCGGTTCTTCCCTTGCGGCTGTATTCCCGGGCACGGCCACGGTATGCCTCGATAGATCGTGAATTGAGCCTCAATACATTTGAGAAGTCTTCGATCGCCCGTTCCGGTTTTCCGATCATCGAGTACAGGTTGCCACGGTGCAGGTACACTTCGGGATATTTTGGTTTTATTCCAAGAGCACTGGAAAAATCCGAGACAGACTCCTGGTACTTTCCCTGTTTGCTGAAGAGAAGGCCCCTGTGGAAGTATGCTTCCGCAGAGACAGGATTCGTCTCGATCGCCCGTGAAAAATCAGATATGGCGTCTTCGTCCATCTTTTTCCTGGAATACTCGTAGCCCCTGTGCAGGCAGGCGTCAACGCAGCCCGGGTCAAGATCGATCGCCCTCGTATAATCATCGATGGCATCCTTACTGCGTCCCATGCGGGAATATTCCATGCCCCTGAAGCAATAGGCTGCAGCACAGTCCGGGTCCATCTGTATGACCCGGGAAAGATCATCTATCGCTTCCTGTGAATGACCCTTCTTTGCAAATTCCCGCCCCCGCATGTAATAGGCTTCTATCATGGTGTCATTGATCTCGATGACACGTGAATAGTCCCTGACAGCCATATCGGAGAGCCCGATGGCGGAAAATTCACGGGCGCGGAACATGAGGGCATCGGCATATACGGGGTTGATCTCCAGTGCCTTGGTGTATTCAGAGATCGCCCGCTCGTGGGAACCCGATCTCTGGTATTCCCTGCCCCGGTTGTAGTATGCCTCGGCATATCTCGGGTTGATCTTGAGGGCGGTTGTGAAGTCGGCCATCGCCTCCTCAACCATGCCAACACGTTCGTACTCGTTTCCCCGGTTGTAGTACGCCTCCAAAAACCCGGTTTCAAGCTCGATTGCGCGGGAAAAATCGTCGATTGCCTTTTCAGAGAATCCTTTTCCTGAATATTCAAGGCCTCTCTGGTTGTAGAACTCGGGATCACCGGGATTTTCCTCGATCTCATGAGAGAGCGCTTCAATACTTTCCTGGACAGATGATTCGGAATTTTTGGTTTCAGGGTGTGTTGACTCAGAAACCGGGGCGAAAACGTCTTCTCTTCCCTGTTCAACAGTGTTGACAGGATCTTCTTGTGATACAGCCGAATCGGTCTTCGGGACGGGGGTCATCTCCCCGCTGCCGGAGGATTCGTAGATCTCGAGTGCCCGGGTAAAATCCTCGATCGCCTCGTCATACCTGCCAAGCCTGTTATACAGTACTCCCCGGTTGTTGTATGCCTCGATAAAACCAGGGTTTGACTCGATTGCCTTTCCGTATGCCTCTATGGCCATGTCCAGGAGGCCGGCCTTTGCATACTCAACACCCAGGTTGTTGTGTGCCTGTGCATAGCCGGGGTTGATCTCCAGGCATTTCCGGTAATCAGCGATCGCCTCTTCTGTCCTCTTGCTCCTGCCATACACAAGCCCGCGGTTGTAATACAGATCGGGATTCCCGGGCGACAGTTCGAGAGCGTGGGAATAATCGGCAATCGAATCGTCAAAGAGATCGAGTCTCGAGAACTCAATTCCCCTGTTGTACAGGGCCTCGACGAAATCCGGGTCTATCTCTAATGCCCGCGTGTAATCGGAGATTGCTGCCTCATGCATCTGTTTCCTTGCATAGACTGCACCCCTGTTGTTGTATGCAGCCGAATAGTCGGGTTTGATCTCGATGGCTCTCGTAAAATCTGCAAGTGCCCTGTCGTCATCTCCGGTTACGGCATATTCAACGCCGCGGTTGTAGTATGCCTCCTCGAATTCCGGGTCCGCTTCGATCGTTCTGGAAAAATCCTGTATCGCCTCGTCGTTCCGTCCGGCAAGGGAACGGGCAACGCCCCGGTTATAGTATGCTTCTGCAAAGTCGGGGTCTGTCTGAATTGCAGCAGTGTAGTCCTCTATCGCCTTATCATATGCCTGAATGGCGGAATACGCTACACCCCTGTTGTTGTATGCCTCAGAATCAGCGGGATTGAGTTCGATTGCCCTGGTATAATCTGCGATTGCCTCAGCGTACTGCCCCATCTTGTGATACGCGACCCCACGGTTATAGTAAATCTGGCCGTCCACCTATCTGACCCCCCATACGTCCCATCTTTGAGAAAAAGGGAACAAAATCCTGATACTTCTTGATGATACAATAAGAGCGATATATCTTTCTATACGATGAAATAATCGGGTATCCTGCAAGAAGGAGAGCTGCAATAATCTCCGATCCTTTTCATGAGAAATGGTTATACGTATCAGGCGGCTATTATACAGTATATAGTAGTCCTGAATTCTGCCCGGAAATCTTTCGTTCGTCCGAAAGGTGGCCCGGACAGGGAATAAAATCGAAAAAGAGCCGCATTCGTTTCGATCAATTGATTCTTCCTATAGATTCGTGAGGTTGAAAAAGAGTATGAAAAAAGGTAGATATCTCCCGGTAATACTGTGCGTCTTCTCTCTTGTGCTGTCGATTCAGGCGGTGCATGCCGAGTTTATCACGGAAAAAGCGGTGATATACGAGACCGATTTTTCCACCAGCCCCGGTTGGATCACCAACAGTCCGTCCAATTATCACTGGGACGGGGACCTGCAGATGTACTACTTCAACACCGAGGGCGGAACGAACGGGAACAGCTATATCCCGGTCCCGTATGACGGGGAATCCTTCACCCTCGAGTTTGATGTTGTGATAAAGTCCGCCAGGAAGAACGGGGCGTTCAGGTTCGGCATGACGAGCTCCGAGATGGATATCACGAGAGGCACCAACGTACTTTCCGTCTTTGAAAACGGAAAATACGGGAAATTGATGTCATTGCAGGTGATCGACCAGGACAACCACATGCACGAGGTCAGCAGCCTGTACAGTTCATATTGTGGCTCACAGACCGACTGCACGACCAAGGAGTTCGAAGAAGAGAGGGCCTATCATGTCATCCTGAAATATAATAAGGAACTCCAGAATGCCGATGTCAGGATCAGCGACAAAGAGACAGGAGAGGTTATCTGGGGCTATTATGTCTCAACAGGCAAGGATCTCCACTTCCTTACGCAGCTTGCGATAACCACGAAGGGAGACTACACGATGAATAACAATGTCGAGGGCTACCTGGATAACGTGGAGCTCTCCGTGTACAGGCAGGTGGAAGTGACTCCGACACAAACCACGCCTCAAACGGCTCTTCCCACTGCTACAGCGGTTACCACGGCAACGACTCCCGAAACGACCGCCCCCACGCCTACCGGGATACCCCTGTCTCCTGCTGCTGTGATCGGATCCGTGATCGTCGCGATGGTCGCATTCCCTGCATGGAGAAGAAGGTAGGGAGGGATACCCTCTTTTTTTTACTGCCCGGAGCAGAGACCATGCGGAACAGGAAACCAACCGGTGACGAACATGTCATCGAAGCCATCGGCAGGTGCCGTGTCGTCATACGGGACGGCGAGGTCGTCGAGGTGGGCCCGCCCCGTATCCGCCACTGTCCACTTGCCCGGCGATTTGCATACCCGGTAGACCCCATCATACCATCGGCAGTCAAAGAGAATATCGAGCACCGTATCCGCTCGTTCGGCATGTGTACAGGCAGTCGTGAAGTCCTGATGGATGCTGAATTTGTTGGTTTCGGGGCATCCGAGTTACTGCGGTTCTCTCTTCTTTCCGGCATCATCGATTGTGCCGTGATCGTCTGTGACGGTGCGGGGACCATCATCACCACGAATCCCGACCTCGTCCAGGGTATCGGAGGGCGGATGTCAGGCCTTGAATGCACAAGCCCCATCCCGGATGTGATACGCCGTATCGAGGAGAACGGTGGCCATGTGACTGATCACTCCGAAGCGTCGATCGACCAGCCCGGAGGCGTTCGAAGAGCAGGTGCTCTTGGATTTTCCCGGATAGGTGTTACAATCGCCACCGGTGAGGAGGCAGTCGCAATACGGGAGCTTGCGAGTGATGCCCTGATAATCGCCGTCCACACCACGGGAGTCTCGCGAGAGGGGGCAGAGATGCTGGCCCGGTCAGCCGACCTTATCACTGCCTGCGCATCCTCGGCGATCCGGGAAGTCGCGGGCAGGTCAGCACTTCTCCAGGCTGGATCGTCGATCCCCGTCTTTGCCATGACAGAAAAGGGAAGGGACCTTGTCCTTGAGAAAATCCGGAAAGACCAGGGACAGGTCGTCGTCATGGGCGCGAAACTCCCGTATTCGGGAGACAACTGCCCTGACCCGCTTGTATGAACTGGGTAGGGCAATCCCGCCGTGCACGTTTCATTGTTATGAAAGCGACACCATTGTCGGATCCGGCCATTCACCAGGTTTCATACAATCACGGATACAGGTGCATGTGCAGAATACCCGCAGGGTCTGAATTCCGTTTCTGTGACTGGTCCGGAATTCAAATAGCGGATCCCGGCTTTATCCTGTGTCATCCTGTTCATACACCTGCAGGAACTGGCGTGCTCCCGGGTATTCTGCAAAGATCCTTTCCATTCTACATGCTTTCTGATTTTTGAGCGGGAATGCGTGGAGATAGATCTCCTGTCGAATGATCTATCTCATCGGGTGAAAAAATCAGTCCCGAAATGTTTTAAAAATCGCGATGGAATTCTTTACAATCCGGAATCTCAAAAATACCTGTTCTCCTGCAATTCTGGTTAATCAGGAGGATATGATTATATAATCTGCTCTCACATTTCGGCATGTGTTATAAATGGCAACAGATGTAGCTACACAGGTTGTCGGATCGGTTGGGGATGCCGTGATGCAGACAACGTACTCCGTTATTTCATTTCTCCCCACGTTTGTTGCAGCGATAATCATACTGGTTATCGGCTGGATTATCGGAAGGCTCCTCGGAAAAGTGGTCTCGCGGGTCCTCGACAAGATCGGTGTTGACGACGCCCTCCGAAAGACTTCCGTCGGAAAAGCGATCGAACAATCAGGAACGAATATCGTGCATCTCTTCGATCTCATCGTCCGGTGGTTCGTCTACCTCATCGCAATCGTCGCAGCATCAAATGTCCTGAAGCTGGATTTCCTCAGCAATCTCTTCCAGACTATCGTCTTCTACCTGCCACACTTCCTGATGTTCCTCATCATCCTGATCGTGGGGTTCATCGTGGTCGATTATTTCGCCGATATTCTCCAGGGATGGGGAAAGACCCAGAACATCGAGTTTCTTGGGGTGATAATCCTCCTGCTTCGGGTCTTCTTCTATTTCATCATACTCATCCTTGCACTCTCGCAGCTGCTCATCGACCTGACCATCATCTATACCTTCATCACGCCGCTTGCGTGGGGAGTGGGACTCGGTGTCGGGGCAGGAATTGCGATCTTCCTTGCGTACGGTTTACGGGACAGGGCTCCGGGTATGGTCGACGATATGATGAAGAGGTTCTCGAAATAACCCTGTTCAAACCTTTTTCCCCCTTAATTTATCGTTCTGGCACACATTCCGCATCGTCATTGGCAGTAAAGTGGCATTTGCTGTGTGCCAGGAAGAGTCACAGTCTGAAAAAATGGGGCGGCCCCTTTGATATGAGCCACATACATACGCAGGTGTTTCCGATTCACCGGTATAAAGCAGGAGAATCGCGGATGCGATTTTTTAAAAAAAGATTACTCTCCACTCACTTCTTCAACAGGAGCGTCTGGAGCATTCTTCTTTACGCTTTCAATTCCGTTCATGCAGGCCGACTTCGAGTTGTATGCTTCGCCAACTGCAATGACCTGGCCGTTCGATGCCTTCAATCTGAAGCGGTACTTGCCTGCTTTGTCGGTATAAACCTCGAATTTTCCTGATGCCATAATATGACCACCGTTATGTTATTTTACACATCAATAAAAGTATTGCCCGCGGAAAGTGAGATTACGGCACGTGGTTGTCATACGGCTAAATCCGGCATAAATACGCAAAAAAGAGCCGATTAACCAAAAAAAGTCCTCCCGATCCGGACAACATGCCCATGATGATCGCCCTGTATACGAAATCATGGTGCTTGCGGTCCGGATCGGAAAGAAGTACCGAAAAAGGATCGTTTTGCAGTCTCTTTTGGATGATACAATCCCTTCACTCTTGCAAGGAATTACCAATGAAATTTGATCTCTTGAGCAAGCCTCATGGGATATCAGGTCTTGCATCGTTCACATACATTATCTGGGTTATTGCGACGTCCCTGCCTGAATGATGGATGCATGAAGCTATTCCACACTTCCAGCC
>DAWO01000077.1 GCA_002509485.1 Methanolinea sp. UBA477 | reverse complement strand
ACGAACTTGCCGTCCTTCTTGATGAGCGGCCTGGTGAGACGATCCTCACTGTTCACAAACTCGTGGGCATAGGTACCCTTGGGGCATACCTTGCCTTCATTGACGGGTGAGCGCTGGTATGGTGAAACACCAGCCACCTTGCCGTCTTTTACCACGAGATTGAATGTACAACCCGTCCCACAGTAGGGGCAGGTTGTTTGAACGTACTTAACATCCATTCTAATACCTCGTTTACAATGGATGCTCTCTCAACACAATTTTTTAATATTTGTATTTAAAGATCAATTTGATGATGAATATCAGGGGGTTGTGATGAAGAATGGTTTTACTCTTGAACCAAGTAAAATGACCGAGAACCCAATAGAGAATGCGAAAAACGTGCCGCGCAAGATCCCACGAAAATATCTGGTCCCAAATATGCTCGTGGATATTATTCAATCTGCAATATGCGGATTTGAAGGGAAGAAATTCGAAAACCTGGCCGCATGTCCGCTCTGCCGCGGTGAAGTGACCGGCTACGACTACAAAAAAAGGCACTTCGCAAGCATTATCGGACCTGTTGGGACGAGAACGATAGAGGTGTATGTGAAACGGTTCAGCTGCAGACAATGCGGGCGGATCTCGGCTGCGGAATCACCATTTTATCCTGATACCCGGGTCGGAAGACCGGTAGTCGACCTTTGCATCACGCTCTCGGAGAAGATGCCGTACCACCGGACGGCACGGGTCCTCGAACAGATGGGCCTTGCAATCGACCGGGGGAGCGTGAGAAATTACGCACGCCGCGAACTCGGCCCGATCGCCTCCACCGATATCTACGGGTTCAGGGTCCCCATGTCAGTCATCACGCTCTCCCTCTATTCCCGGGGCGGATAGGGCTGTCCCGTCAAACGGACAGAAACTGATACCCGGTGATCCTGTCTCCCACCCGCACACCGGGCACCGTTTTCTCTCCCTTTTTCGATCGAGGAACGGGATGAGGGGAATAAACAGGAACAGGAAGAAGAAGGGTATCCCGAGTGAGAAGAGGACCGCGCTGGCGAGAAGGGATCCTGCGAGCAGGATCAGTCCGAGGATCCAGCGTTTCGTAACGCCACCTCCCTGACGGCGAACGCAGGCAGGGCATCGGAGAACGATCCAAGGCTTTCAGAGATGTCTGTACCTCCGGTGATGGCGGCAATGAGCCGTGATCCAACGCCTGCGGTGATGATGGCAGTTGCGCCGGACCCTGCCCTCACCTCTTCTATGGTGTTTTTGAGCAGCGATCCCTGTTCTTCCCAGAATGCATGGGCAATGGCCATAGCCCCCCCGGTCCCGATCTCCGGGAGGTCTGCACACACGACCCGTGCAAGTCTCCGGTATGCGGCCCCTCTCTCCCGGCCCTTTCCGTCCGGAGGATCGGATGTGTACTCTTCGGGCGTGATGTGGCCGAGTGCGAGGTGAACGTCACCGCTGCAGGCGAAGTATTCGGGGCTCACCGGAGTCCGGACACCTCCCAGTGAGACCTGTCGTACCAGGGTCGGAACACTGGTCCGGAGAAGGCCGGTGTATACCAGGTACCCCTTCTGGAGCCGTGCAAGATCGGTCAGTCCGAGCAGTACAGAAAAATCGGTGAGCGGTATGATGTCGGTGGTTGTGCTTCCCATGTCAACCAGGACCGCACAGGGCCACTCCTTTCGGAGGAGATCGGCGGATGCAAGCCAGTTGGCGGCGGCAAGGCAGGGTGCCGCCTCGTGGTGAAAGCGCCCGTCGGTTCCGTAGAAGACAGCCCCCGGAAAGGCCGCCTTCACCGCGTCGACGATGAACCTGATCCCCTCGATCTTCGAATCGAAGCAGTCCGCAAGCTCGCCCGACATCACCACCGCGGCATCTTCTTCCCCTGAGAACCGGTAGCCGGCAAGCAGGGTCTCGAGAGGTGCGTTCTCCCACATGGGGCAGTAATGGATGTGGACTCCGCCCGAGTCGACGACCTTTAGATTGGCGCCGCCGACATCGATTCCAATCATTCGAAAAAGACCCTCCCCGATCTGTCGTACTTTGCCCTGCAGTTGAAATGAACGGATTCAGGCGCATCCCCCTCCGACGCCCGGACAAGGATGTCTGCGATCTCTTCTCTCATGCATGCGGTGATCCCGACGATGCTCGTGGTGATGCGCGGATTGACATCCACCACGTAGGGGCGGTCTGCAAGCACGATGTCGACGCCGGTATATCCCTGGCAGCCGAGGATGTTGACCGTTTTTTTCGCGACCTCGAGGATCTCATCGGACCGCTCGTGATCCACGGGGGTCGTGCCTCCCTGGTAGGAGAACCGCCCGGCCGAATCGATCGAGATCTCCTGGTGGTTCAGGGCAAGGACAAGGGGGGGCTTTCCCGAGTAATACAGGCAGGCGTCACCCACGACCCTGCTTCCCACCAGGCTCACGCTCAGATGTTCCCCCTCGATGAAGCGCTGTCCGAATTCACCTTCCCCTGCATGCCCGCCATCCAGCCGGACACCGATCGATCCGCACCCCGTGACCGGCTTGATCACCCTCGCTCCGTGTTCGGCCTCTTCGGGAACAGGTATTCCGTTGCCTGCCAGTATCCGTGCGGTCTGTCTCTTGTTCGCACAGACTGCGACGTTCATGCTCCCACAGCCCAGGTTGTGGGTCAGTCTCTCAATCACCGCAGTAAAGCCTGAAAGAAGGTGATCAGGTGCTATCACGAGACCAAAATCACATTCAGGCGCTATTCGCAGGATCTCTTCCCTGAAGTCCGCACCCTCGGGCGAGATCACGTCGTAGCCGCATCGTTCAAAACTCTGCCGGAGGACGCCGAGCATGGCTGCACCCTCGGGAGCCAGGTGCGGGTCGTGGAATACGGCATATTCAGCCAGGAGGGCTTTCATCCCTCAACTGTTGGAGGGCCCGGGACATGAGCCTGACGATCGGTCATATTTTTTGCCTCCTCCGCCAAGTCCATAGTGAATGATACCATCCATCCTGCTTACCAATGACGACGGCATCACGTCTGCAGGCCTCTGGGCTGCATACGAGGCCCTTTCCCCGGTGGCCGATGTGACCATTGTAGCCCCGGCCACACAGCAGAGCGCGGTGGGAAGATCGATATCCATATTCGAGCCGATACGGGCGAACGAAGTGGAGTTAAACGGCATCCGGGCGTATGCGGTCGGGGGGAAACCGACAGATTCGGTGATAATCGGCCTCTATTCACTCGATATCTGCCCGGACCTGGTCGTGAGCGGGATCAACATCGGGGAGAACCTCTCGTTCGAATCGATCATGACGTCGGGAACAGTCGGCGCAGCACTGGAGGCCTCGAACCAGGGAACCCAGGCGATCGCGTTCTCGCTCCAGGTCGAAGACCAGGGCGACAAGTTCGATGACCCGCGGTTTTACGGGGAGAGCTTCGACGAGGCGAAACGGGTGGTCAGGGAGGTATGCAGTCACTTCTTCGACCGCCCCTTACCTCCTGGAGCAGATGTCATCAACGTGAATATACCCTCGGTTGTCCGCGGGGGGTACGAGGTGACCCGGCTGGCAGGCAAACTCTTTGAGACAGGCGTGGAGAGGCGTCTTGACCCACGGGGGCGGCCGTACTTCTGGATCAACGGACCCCTGATAGAGGATGCCGAGGAGGGAACCGATGTGCATGCTATCAGGAAGGGGAACATCTCTCTCACCCCGATCACCCTCGACTGCACTGCACTGGCCGCTACCGACGAGTTGAGGCGTCTTTTTGGAGGGAAAGGGGCGTGATGAAGGAAGGGAGCGGAACAACTGCGGGATGGAGAAGATCATGAGCACGACAGCAGAACAGAATGCAAAGCGGAAAGCAGGAAATTATGCAGCGGACCTCGTCGAGGACGGTATGGTGGTCGGCCTTGGGACCGGGTCGACGGTCTTTTATGCCATGGAGAGGCTGTCGGAGCGGATCTCTGACGGACTCACTGTCCAGGGTGTTCCCACCTCATACCAGGCGGCGATGCGTGCCCGCCACCTTGGCATACCCGTCACCACCCTGGATGACTACCCGGTACTGGATATGGCAATCGATGGTGCCGACCAGGTCGATGGCGCCCTCCGCCTCATAAAGGGGAGGGGGGCGGCCCTCTTCAGGGAAAAATGCGTCGCTGCTGCGGCAGACGAGATCTTCATCGTGGTCGATCCCGGAAAAGTCACGTCCATCCTTGATGCTCCCGTTCCGGTTGAGGTGGTACCGTTTGCGCTGGCCCCTGTCAGTATGGCAATCCATGAGATTGGCGGCGATCCCGTGCTCAGGGAAGGGATCAAGAAGGACGGCCCCGTCGTCACCGATAACGGGAACTTTATCCTGGACTGCACCTTCGGGCCCATCGAGGTGCCGGAAAGGCTCGAGGGCCTCCTCTCCGTGATGATCGGGGTCCTTGAATGCGGGCTCTTTTGCGAGTTTACGCAAAAGACAACGGTCCTGATCGGCGAGGCAGGCGGGTGCCGGGTCGTCCGGGCTCCTTGACCGGTGACCCGGGACAATTCGCCATCGCAAGGAGAGGGATGGCATGGATTCTGGTGACCGGGTCACATGTGTGCCCGGAATTGCACCAACACCTGACTGGTCTGGGGAGTATCCTTTTTTTAAGAGATGTGGGGTTCCGGACCCGGTCCCCGGTGATGATGAGAAGGGGACGGGATTACAGCTAGCAGGATTACGGGACTGTATCAGGATATGTAATCCCGGAGCTTTTGTATCATGGTCAACTGGTTGTTTGCCTCCTCGCGCTTCTCAGACTCGATGGAGTCCATGATATCGCCGATAGGCTGGGAAAGGCGGTATATCTTGACAGGTCTCCCCTTATTCTCCGCCTTGCTCTCCCTGTTCTCCACCCATTTCTGATCCATCAGCGCAGCCATTGCGATGCTTACTTCGGGTTGACGGAGGTCGGTTCCGCGTTCGATATCCCTCGAAGTGGCTTCCGGTGTATGGGCCAGGAATACGAGGACCTTGGCAACATTTCTCTTCATTCCAACTTTGATAAGCAGATTGGCAAATTCTTCTTCCCGGGGAGTAAAATACATCACGTTCTTTGATCTCATGGAACATACACCCGTATCAAAACATATATGGGTTAAAACTATATAAAAACATTATTATTAATTATTTTACATTTTTTACTATCACGCCTGGATCGAAAAACCAAAAACGTTATATAAAATTATCAGAGAAGGCCAAGATTCTTCAGGTCGTTGAGTATCTTCTGGACGGCCTTTTTTGCGTCCTCAGGTTCTTTTCCGCCGGTAATGATAAGTTTTCCGGATCCGAAGAGGAGCACGACAACTTTCGGGTTCTCCAGGCGGTATACGAGTCCCGGAAACTGTTCGGGTTCGTATTCTATCCGATCAAGGTTGAAACCGACCGCTATCTTGTTCAGGTTTATGCCCGACCCGAGATCGGCGGAGGTGACTATGTTCTGGATCTTGTAGGTGAGCTCCTGGGGGATGTCGATATTCAGATCCCGCAGCAGGTTTCCCAGGATCTCGAGACCTTCGGAGAGACTCTCGATACTCTTTGCCCCTGTCAGGACCACTTTTCCGGAGCCGAAGACCAAAGCCGCAATTTTTGGATTCTGCATCCGGATGACGACACCGGGAAACCTCTTCTTATTGTATTCGGCATCCTTGATCTGTGACGCAAGCGCGGGAAGATCCAGATAATCGGTCACCTTTGCGGAGGCTACGATATTTTCAATCTTGAGAGAATCCTCTGGCTTGACTTTCATATTTATAAATGCCACAGGACAGTATATAAACAGTTGGGTGGGGTCCTTCCCCACATGATCCGGGCAGGATCGCCGCGATGAAAAAAGGAGATCAGGGCTCCCGGGATGTCGGCCACCGGGGTGACGAGGAGATCTCCTCGCGGTCGCGGGATCCTGTTTCGGCCGGGTCAGGATGATCGGGAGTGAGAGGCCGGGGAATCCCCCCATGTCCACGAATCCGGACTACTCTTTCAGGCCCGACCCAGGATCGTGTGCGGTACAGGGCCAGGCCATGATCCCGAGGCGCACGAAATCCCTGCACATCCCGGATCGTGGTATATATCATTTCCATCTGCAGATCCCCTCCTTCTCTCCACCGGCTCTTTTCGGGACAATCGGCAGACCCTTCTGCCCTGGCGGAGGCCCCGGGCACTATCCGGAATCCAATGCGGCCTCTACATCCTCCGTGCAGCGTGTTTTGCAAGCGATATGATGGCCAGGATCGGTGGAGCACCCGGAGCCGATGGGAGGACCGAAGCATCTGCGATGTACAGCCCTGCAACTTCCGTCATGAGGGTAGTGTCCACCGAGACACCGATCCGTGCCGTCCCTCCCGGGTGGGGCCCCCGGAGTGGAGCGGTCCTGAAGGTCTTTGGATCGACACCTGCTCTCTGGAGGATCGCCCCCGCGACCGCTACCCCGCCAGCAAGAGTCCGGGCATCGGCAGCGGTCACTCCTTTCTCTATCGTCTCACCCACACTGCCGGAATCCTGGTCTGCAATCTTCACCATCATGGAAAGGACATCCCCTTCGCCCACAGTCCCTCCTGTCTCATGCAGGAGTGCTCCAAGCTGCCGTGAATAATGGGGCATGACGAGGCACCTGTCATGGGCCAGGTACGTGCCCATCGGGACATCGCGGTCAAACCCGATATCCGGGTAGACGCCGCCAATCGTCGCGAAAGTGTCGCAGAAGAGCGGAGAGGTGGGGATGCCGAGAGGCCTGATAAGGCGGGGGGTCTCGAGCGCTCCTGCTGCGATGACCACGAGGTCGTCTGAATATTCACGCGTTCCGCATCGTACACCCGAGACCTCTCCGTGCCGTACACACACCGATGAGACGGCCTGCCCGGTAATGAGCCGTGCCCCGTTCTCCTGTGCTTCCCTGATGTACTCTCCTGCGGTCCACCGTGCCGATACCGGACAGCCGAGACTGCAACGGCCGTCCGTGCAGCACCGGTCCGGATCGATGAACTTGGGCATCTTCCTGACAGGGAGCCCAAGGTCCAGGGAAGCATCCATCAGGCGCCGTGTCCCTTCGCCGATCAGGTCGTCGGGAAGTTCCCGTACACCAAGCTCGCGCTCCGTCTCGGCAAACTCGGCCGAGAGATCGATGCCGAGCGTCCGAAGCTCCGGTTCAAGGCTGCGGAGGGCGTTGCCGCCGGAGACCATCGTCGTCCCCCCGAGGCAGAAGGTGCGCATCAGTTTCACCTCCGCGTTCACGTTCGCGTAGTGCCGGTGCGCATCCTGCTCCGGGATCTCCGGCCCCCTCTCAATGATGAGAACCGGGTGGCCAGCTGAAGCGAGTTCCCGTGCGATGGTCGCCCCACCCGCCCCGGACCCGACCACGATCGCCATAGAGTGGAGAGGGTGCCCGTGGATGATTAAACTGACTGGGTACAGACTGGAATATCGGACAGAACCGGAGACCGGGCTTTCGAGATTCATTACCGCATGGTGATTCCGGCTTCAGAATGCCGGCTATCCCATACCTGCAGGCCATGCGGGAGAAACCTCCTTTTGAAGCAACAGGAAATAGCACAGAAGATCTCCACGGAAAGAAAAAAATGATTTAATCGTATTCGCGCCAGGTATGGCCGCACTTGCAGCACCTGAAGAACCTGACTTCGCTCTCATCCGCAGACCGGAGCTGCCTGAGCCACCAGAATGCCAGGTTGTGTTCGCACTTTGGACACTTTACAGCGGTGGTGGGGAGGGTCGCCGGGGCGTCCTCCTCGACTATCACGATCTCCCGTTCGCTGCGACTCCGTTTGATCTGCATCTGGTCGTCATCAGAGATCTTTCTGATATACCCGCACCTTCTGCATTTCAACTGGCCACCGGACGAGATCATCAGGCTCTTGCATTCCGGACAAAACATCGCTATAACATGGGTACCATACCAGATTAAGCCTTGGGATTGTACAACGCGGGAGCGGCCCGGGGATCATTTCCAAGTACGATCCTTTTTTACCAAAACGTGTTGACTGATATTCAATGAAGGAATTCCTGGTCCTGTTCTCCTGCATATTTTTCCTGTTGTTCCTGGTTCCGGGACGCTTCCGGCAGTATTTTGCGGCGCTCGGCTGGGCGGGCATGGTGCTCTTTCTCTGGGCCGAGATCCCATATTACCTCTCAATCAATAATTTTCTCTATCCCCTGATTGCCGCACTCTCCATCCCGTTTCTGATAATCACGGTCAGGTACCTTCTGAAACGCGAGAGGCTCGTGATGCAGCTCTCGACGGCGGCCGCAGTCTCATTTCTTATCTATGCGCCGTTTGCATTCACCCCTCTCGGGGATATACTCATATCGGTCGTGGTGGACCAGACAGTCTGGCTCGTGAATGCACTCGGGTACCATGCAGAACTCGTCGACTGGAACATGCTCTCAAGGAACGCGTTCCTTGTCGAGATAATACTGGCCTGCACCGGGATACAGGCTATTGCAATCATGCTCGGCATCGCCGCTGCCGTTCCCACCACGCTCCGGCAGAAAGGACTGGTATTCCTGCTCGTTGTCCCGACGATCTATATCTTGAACCTCGTCAGGAATACGGCCGTGATCATCGCGTATACGGAACAATGGTTCCCCTGGTTCCCCGAAATTGCCGGGAACGGTGAATACGGCTACGAGAGCTTCTTCTGGGCCCACAATGTCTTTGCCGAGCTGCTGGCACTTCTGCTCCTGGTCGTGATCGCCTACGCGCTCTTCCGGATTATTCCCAAACTTGCGGACTTTGCAGGAGATCTGATCAGGCTCTACATAGACGAGATTACGAGAGTCTTTTGTAAAGATAGATGATCCGCTGGATCGCTGAAAGATTGGTGCAGACCGCGATTATCAGTACCGAAACCCAGATGTATCCTGTCAGTCCGCCGGCAAGCAGGACCAGGAACGTCTCGGGTCTGCCGAAGAACCCGATGCCCTCGAGCGGATCTTCGATTTTCCCGTGAATTCGCTCTTCAAAACCAGTTTCTGCGTAAACTACCGGTTTTATGAACGTATTCATCAGTGATCCGATGATAGCAACGGTTACCACGCCGAAGTCGGCAATCGTGGGGACCGGGAGGATACGTGACAGGATGGCAATGCCTGAAAAGCCGATGCCGAGGAGGACGAGTGCATCGACGTACTTGTCGACGATCCAGTCAAAGACCGCCCCGAAACGGGTCTCTTTCGAGGTTTTCCTGGCCACGCTGCCGTCGATGAGGTCAAGCAGCGCAGAGAGGAAGAGCATCACGCTGCCTGCGATGAAATCCTGCCTGTAGTAGAGGTATGCACAGAGGAGACCTGATAGAAGGGATAAAAGGGAAATCTGGTTTGGCGTGATTCCGGATTTTGAAAATACCTCTGCAACCGGCTCCAGGTATCCCATGAACCGGGGACGCAGCGCAGTGATATTCATGGCTAAGTAAGATGGCACAGGGGAGAATAAGAGTATTGGTCTTTTGTACTGGATGTTTAAATCAGTTGTTACCGTGGGTTTTCCAGCAACAGGTCTATTTTACGGGGAATTTTTCCCAATCTTTGATCAGGAGTTTTCCAGGCGGGCGAACTTCTATATGACATCACCACGAACCTATCAGGTTAAGAAGGGAGTATATTGCACGAATTATCCCATAGACCCCATGTGCTGATGATGTCAGAGATCACCGTCGACGGCAAGCTCACCCTCAAGAGAGGGGCGTCGAGCAAGATCCTGATGAAGTACATGGACCCCCGGACAGAGCTCCTGCTCCACAGGACCCGTGCCGAATGTGACGCCATCATGGTCGGGTCAAACACCATCAAAATTGACAACTCTTTCCTGACAGTCCGGCTCGTGGAGGGAAAAAGCCCCCTCCGGGTGATCCCGAGCAGCATGGCAGATATCCCTCCCGATTCCAATGTCCTCGGTCCCGATGCCCCGACCGTTATTGCAGTCTCTTCACGCGCTCCCCGTGAGAAGATCGACGCAATCGTGGAGAGGGGTGCACGGGTCGAGGTATGCGGAGAAGACCGTGTCGATCTGCCACGACTCATGCACATACTCAAAACAGGGTATGGCGTTTCAAGACTGATGATCGAGGGGGGGCCGACATTGAACTGGCACATGCTCCATCACCGGCTCGTGGACGAGATCCGTCTTATACATCTCCCGTTCATTGTCGGCGGTGCGGATACTCCTTCGCTCGTCGGAGGAATGCACATCGAGTCCGAGGACGAGATGATCAGGCTGGAATTAAAGGACCACTTTCTCTGCGGGACAAACCTGGTAACCGAGTACACCGTCTGTTACAGGTAACAACGAGGGTGTCCCGGTGTCCGGAGGAGACGGCCCGGAGCGGATTTCCGGGTCAAAACACAACATATCCCTGCGTTCTTCATCTGTTTTTGCATCCTTTATCCGGGAGATTCTATCCGCGGTTGTGCGACCGGGAGGAACCAGAGAATGGAGGACCAAAAAAGTCTCATCGCTGTTTTGTGCGGGAGACCGAATCAATTTGTTATCTGCATACCAATTCAGTACTTCAACCGCCGCCGGGGCGTCCTCACAGAACTCATACCCAACAGCTCAAATTTTGACAGTGAATCAGCCTCGCGGTATCTTTCGGGGCGGAGGCGTGGCATCGCACATGGGGGTGTGGGGCGAAAAAACCCCCACAAAATGTATCCGGTTCATCAATCCTGCCCATACCAGGTAGAAAAGAGCCACTAAAAAGATCCCCGGATCAGATCATCTGCAGGGGATCCGCTTTCATGAACTCCCTGCAGACCGTGGTGGCGTAGTGCCCCGGGGGGAGGGAGAACGAGAGAGCAAGATCCATTCCGCTGATCTCTGTTCTCACATCGGTGGTGAGTGATGCCGGGCGCAGGGCCCCATCGTAGCGCACACCCACGAACTCCGAAGCCCGCTGGAAGTCTCCCGGGGTGATGGCATAATCCGCAAGCAGCGAGGCCATCACCTCGTCGTCCGGTCCGCCGGGTTCAAAGTCCCTGCTGCCCGGTATGAAGATGGCGATCCGGCACCGTCCCCTCTTCTGCTGCGCTTCAGCGGCCCGCATGTTTCCGGCAGTCACCCGGTCCTCCCTCCCGCCTTCGAATACAAGCCTGTCTCCGGGTGAGGGCGAAGAGAGCGATCTCCCCTCCCTCATGCGGGCCGAGACGGTCCTGTTGAAGAGAAAGGACTGGAATGCGCTGACAAAAAGGGAGAGGAGCCTTGGGGGGAGCACATGGAGCGCTCCCTCGTAGTCTCCCTGGTGAGCCGCGAGGTGGTGGAGCATGGACCGTTCGTATGCCAGTGGAACGGGGAGTTCGTGAAGGGCCCGTGCGGCATCCCGGCTCTCAAGAAAGGCGGTCCGTGCTTCCCGGACGGATGCGGACTCGCCCGGGTATGCATGGCCCACGTAACAACAGACCGCCCCCTCGTAATCGCCTTTCAGTATATACTCCCCGACAAGGTGCGTCACCGGGCGGATCACCCCGAACCGCTGTATGCCGAAGTAATTCGGAATTCCTACCCTGCACGCCCCGGCAACCTCTTCTGCCTGGCCCGCCAGGTCTTCTCCCGTGGTCTCCCGGATCGTGATCCGGAACCGGTTTGCCTGGTGAGATCCGAGCGAGAGGCCGGTATTCGACCTTCCGACCACCTCGAGCTCGAGGTCTTTCAAGGCCACCCTCTCCACCTCTTCGGG
>DAWO01000146.1 GCA_002509485.1 Methanolinea sp. UBA477 | reverse complement strand
CTGACCGGCTCCAGGGCGGGAATGGACAGTGAATACGAGGGGTGGGCCGATCTCGTGTACGGCAGTTCGTAAATCTCGTCCAACTCACGGGTGGAGAGCGGACGTTGCGGCCGGTTCTGCACGATCACGTGCTTTGGATGGCGCTGGACTATCGTCTTTCCCCGGAACGGGTCCTGCTCGTGATAATGCAGCGCAAATGCACGCGCAAAGGCGGATTTATCGGCTGATACCTCTGTATAGGAGGGTATCTCGATTACATCGTCCGGTAGATCAGAATCCCACTCCTTCAGCGGAATCCGGCAGGCTGTTCCGGCTATATCCACCAGGTCCTTCGGGCCATCGCCGCCCGCGAGACGCCTGGCAATCTCAACGACCTGGAGCTCTCCCATACCGAATACCAGGAGATCCGCCGGTGCATCTGCAAGTATCGACTGCCGTACCCTGTCCGACCAGTAGTCATAGTGCGCAAACCGCCTCAGGCTCGCCTCGATCCCGCCTATCACTAGCGGTGTGTGCGGATACAGGGAATGGAGCTTGTCGGCATAGACGATCACTGCCCGGTCCGGCCGTCTTCGGATCCCCCCGGGAGAGCAGGAATCGCTGCTCCTGGGTTTCCGGGCTGCCGTGTAATGGCTGACCATCGAGTCGACGTTTCCCGAGGATATTGCAAAGAAGAGCCGGGGTTTCCCCAGCCGGCAGAGATCCACCGGAGAGTTCCAGTCTGGCTGTGCAATGACACCCACAGAATAGCCGGCATCCCAGAGAACCCTGCCGAGGATTGCCGTCCCGAATGACGGGTGGTCAACGTATGCATCCCCGCTGACGATGATGACGTCAAATTCTTCGACCCCCAGCTCTTGACCCTCCTCCCGGAACATGGGGAGAAAGCCGGGCTGTTTCATCGATCCGATCGTTCCTGCCGGAATGATGGCAATTTGAGACCGGTTTTTTCCTCAGGAGTCTTGAAAGCAGCCAATCCGACAAATTCGATGATGAAGACCTCGACGACGATGTATGCCTCTGCGACTTCGCGCAGACAGCCGGTGAGGGAGTCGCGGCCTCTCCCGGCCGATGTATGGATGTGGATGACCGGGCCGTCATTCCCTGGAAATATACTCGCTGTCCCGAAGATCTCCCATCCCCCGTCAAACCCTTCAAAATGCGGACTGGGTGGAAGCACGGCTCTTTCGGGCCCGGTGACAACCCGTCCTTCGGATAGCGCACCCAGGAACTGGGCCATTGCACACTGTATTCCTTTCTTCCTGGAAAAGCTGTTCAGGACAGCGATGAGATCTTCCCCGTGATCCACCCTGACCGTAAACACCCTGCCGACACGGCCTTCTGCATAGTCCATCTTCGCTACTCCTTTCTGTATACAGGTACCCGGGTGAGCCCATAAATCAATGGAAAAGGGGGGAGAACCAGGTATTCATCGGCCACCGACACCCCCGCCACCGAAACCGCCTCCGCCGCCGAACGAACCGCCTCCGCCGCCGCCAAACCCTCCGCCACCACTCGATGGCGCTGCAAAGAGCATCACCGGGGCAAACGTGGATGTCAGTCCGAGTGCCAGGCCTGCCTCGGGGAGACGGATGTCGAGTGCTTTTGTTGCCTTCACCACCTTGTCGCCGACTCCAAGCGCCGTGCCGAAGACCAGCCACTCCCCCCACATCGAGATATCGGAAGGGGCATACTGCCTGATAAGGGCAAGATCCGACAGGAAATATGCAAACGCGTCCCATTGCAGTTTTTCCTTGTAGGCGTCCCCCTTCCACTGACCAAACAGGGTCGAGGGAAAGAGAAATGCGATCCCGGATTGCAGGATCACGACACCCCAGAATACCGCCGATGGAACGAGGAGAAGACGAAGCGGTGCAAACAGGATTATCATCATCACCGATATGACACAGAAGGCAGCCCCCACAAACATCAGGGGGAGAATATTGTCGCGGCCGTCAACGATGTAGTCTGCGATCAACCTCGGGTCGGATCTCTGGGTGACACCTGACAGGGCCTGCTGGTAGCGGAGCATTGCCGATTCAGCCGATTTATCACTCTTTGCCCGGGTCGCAAGCATGCTCAGTTCATCCGAGTCAACGACTCCGTCGGTCCCCACCTCGCGGAGGAACACAAGGACACGTTCCTCGTATGGATCATCGGAATGGTCCCGTATTATCCGTATCGTCACCGATTTCCCTTCCGGTTTCTCGATGATCTCGACTATCTTCTTCCGGTGCATGTCCAGGAGTGTCGCGTAGTAACCGTCCTGGTCGAAGACTGTCGCGTCTCCCTTGAAGAGGAGATTGACCTGCCAGGGCCTCATCTCTGGATCCGGGATGAAACTGAGATATTTTGGAATTGTGAACGGTTTCTCCCGGCCATACCTGTGGTAGACGGCAAGGAACAAAAACGGCGTGAGTATGACCATGACCGCCCCGAGAAGGTAGAGAATCCACCCTGAATAGAGGGGCACGATATGATACCAGGGATTCGCAGCCCGGGTCTTTCCGGCAACATCGGAAACGAACGCGGGGAACCCGTCCAGTTCCTGGAGAGCGTCCCTTGAGAGGAGGAGTTCAAGCCCCAGGATCTCGTCTGCTGCAAGCCTCCCGCTGATGACGTAGTTCCCACCGGTTCTATCGACACGCAGGCCGGGCGGATGGGGATATATCTCGGCAACAGAGTGTTCCGGGTAGGTGATGGAAAGGTCCCGGTACGGGACGTGCTCGTTCACCAGCCGTATGTTCAGGTGGGCATGTTCATCATCGTATTCCACAGGGGGATGCAGGTCATACCGGTAGGTGACCGTGTAGGTCCCTGCCTGGAAATACGCGGGATTGTAGATCCCGACCTCGCTCTTCTCTGCCGTTCCTGTGATGAAATTCACGTAACCCGGGTTTTCTCCATCAACAAGGGTCACATCACCACGATAATCCACGACATAGCCGACGACCCCGTCCGGAGCCTCCATCCCCTCAAACTCGATGTATGGGCTCTGGAGGGGGGAGAGAGAGAGGTCGTCCTGCCAGTAACGGTAGAGCATGCGATAGCGGCCCGATGACTTCACCTCGTAGGTATATGTCTCCGTCAACGAACCATCCGCGGAAAATTCCGCCTCGTAGTGGTCGATGACGAGATCGCCTTCCATAAGGGATCCAACCATCGACATCAAGAGTATCGAGACTATGCCGATAGCAAGGGTTGCGATGACCAGTATTGCAAGCTGCTTCTTTTCGTCCACGGGCATTCCCTTTTAGAACTCGATCTTCGGAGGGGTGCTGATCGCCTCCTCGAATTCGAGGTACGTGAGCTTGGAAAGCCCCATGATTCGGGCAACGATGTTGGAGGGGATGACGTCACAGAGCGTGTTGAACTGCTGGCTGATGTTGTTGTAGGTGTAGCGCTGCCTGGCAATCTCATCTTCCACGCCCCTCACCGCATCCATGAGGTTCATTACGGTAGTATTGGTCTTGAGGTCGGGGTAGGCCTCTGCTACGGCAAAAAGCCTCCCAAGAATTGACCTGGACTCCTTCTCGATCTCGTTTAAGTCTCCCGGGCCTGCGGAACCGACACTTGCCCGCATTGCAGTGACTTTTTCAAAGGTCTCCTTCTCGAATTTCGCGTAGCTCTTCACGGATCCGAGCAGCTGGTCTATCATGTCCAGCCGTTTCTTCATTGCCACCCTGATCTGTCCCAGGGCCGCTTCGGAGGCGTTCTTCAGGCTGTAGAACCGGTTGTATATTCCCACGAAGTATACCACAAGTCCGACGAGGACAAGGACCAGAATGCCCCCGACTATCCAGGGTAAGAGATCTCCCAGTGCCATATGTATCTATCATAGAGATGATCTGATTTCTCTTTAACCCAGCGGGTATCTGAAACGGGATCGAAAGATCCAGCTGATCCGGCCTGTGGCGATAACAAGACATTCAGAGAGCGGAAAAGGTTTACATTGCCCCATATTCCGCAGGTCGAAAATCAAAAATAATATTTTTCATACGGCGGCCCCAGCAAACCAAGTATTTTCATCAAATCATCAGTTAAATTGGATATTTTCGCTATCCTTTTCCCCTCCACAACAACAGAATATTCCCTCACCCTCCGGAACAGGAAAAAGACCCATTTCAAAGTTGGTCGCCGAGTCTGCTTCTTCGTCTGGCTGATAACCGTTTCACCGGTGCGTTCGAGAGCTTGCCTCAGCCGGAATTCCACCATCGAATAAATGAACAGGCAAAGCACCATGATCATGGCCAGAGCTTGAATCCGTGAATTCTTTTTCAGGAATACCTCCGCGACTCTGAACGATTTATCCTTCAGAAATCTGAACCCCCGTTCAATGGTACCTTGTTCCTTGTAATGAGCGAGAAGAACATCTGGTGAAAGCTGAAGATCATTCGTAGCCAGAACAAATCTCCCTAATCTCTGTTTTTCCTGCTGAATGAATTCAGGATTATACTCGATCTTCGCATTTAGGGTATACAACACCGTGACTGGCTCACCAGTTTTGGGTCGGCCACGGCTCTTTCGATCTTTATGTTTTACCGGAACAACCGAGATCTCGCTGAACCGGTACCGTGGATGTTTCTTCAACCACTTCTCTGCAACTGCAAAAGCATCAGGTTCGCATACAAATTCGTGTGCAGAGAGTTTTTTCAACGAGATCCGGGCTTTATCAAAGTCTTTTTCAAGTCTCTTTTTGAACGTCTTCTCCTGCTGCTTTTGCCTTGGGGCCGAGTGGTAGACGACCCACTTCTGGGCGATTCCGGCATACGTTACGATCTGTTCAGAATAGGAGTACCGGGGGTCCTGGCAGGGTGTAAACGTGAGATCCGAATGTTCCAGGTCCTTGACCTGGGCGATCGTGGCAGGGACCTTCGTTATCCAGAAGGTATGCTGACCGAGCAATTGAAGCGTTTCTTGTGTATAGAACTCTGCATCTGCGATGTGGTAGACCTTTTCGGTTGATTTGAGGTTCTCGGTCAGGTCCCGAATAATCGTCCTGATGGTCTCTTTATCTGATTCGTTTCCAGAGAAGGTTTGAAGAAACAGCGGGATACCATGCTGGTTGGCAGCCATTCCTAACACGAACCGTTTGAGATCCCATCGCCCGTCTTTTGGATAGCCATACGTGATCTGGATCTCCTCGGTACCGAAGTCCGGCTCATATTCTCCGGTGACACTGAAATTCGTGGTGTCGATGTGAACACAGTGTGAGCCGAATTCACTTGGAAGGAGGCATTCTGCAACGATCTCGTTGAATAATTCTGTTGGGCCATACCCGGCGATCGCGTCCAAGGTTCTGCCGAACACATCATCATTCAGGTGATCTCGGGTTATTCCTTCGCCAAAAAGTCGACCTAAAGCAATGTCATCAAAGAATTCCGGGAATAGATAGAGGCGACGTTCGATGAATCCCAGTCCATTCAGGACCATCAGCTTGACTGTGTCTGAATGGGTCAGGTGATGGTGACGGGTCTTGGGTATGGCTCGATCGATTACGTTCCCAATTCCTAGCGTGTCATACGCGCCGGAAACGATTCCAAGATGTCCTACGGTGAGGATGGATTCATCGTCAAATCCATCTATCAGGGGCATATTTTAGGTTTCTAATCCAAGGTACAAAGATCTTGCGGTCGAGTAATTTCTTATTTTACAATTTTTAATGCGAATTGTGGGATTGCCAATGTTTGTACCATTTTTTGTTGCATGCGTGAATCATGAAAAACACAGAATTCGGGTTTTTTGGAAAAATGATATATGAAAAAGAACAGGAAAAATCCTTACGATACCTGCATGTGCCCCACGACACGCAGTTTTCCGCCCTCAAGGTAATGGAGAAGAACCCGGGCTCCGGGATTAAACACCAGCTCCTTATCGGTTCTGAGGGTCAGCTCCGGTCTTCTCCAGTCGCCCGCATTATCGATGAAAGCCAGGCGCGCCGGGAGAAACTGCAGCCAGTGACCGATATAGATGATCATTCCCTCCTTCAATGGTGACGGCCAGTACTTGATCAGTTCGGCCCGGCCATTGATGGCGGTCGATGATGTCAGTTCGGGGTCCGAGGAGAGTACGAAGCCGCGGTCAAGGTCCTCTGTCTCGATTCCCTTCAGGGCAAGGCCTACACGTTCACCCCTGCAGGCCATATCGGCATCGTCGTCATGGACCTGTATCGATCGGACCTGTGCCAAATTTCCTGTCGGGTGGACCCGAAGTGTCTCATGCCTCCGGATACATCCCCGGGCCACACCACCGAGGACGACCGTTCCGATGCCCTTCACGTTGAAAAAATGGTCGATGGGAACAGAACCCCACGTGACCTTTTCCGGTCCGGGTGATTCGGACCTGGTCTTCTCTGCCTCTTCAAGAAACATCTCCCGGATCCTGCCCATCTCCTCGTCCAT
>DAWO01000145.1 GCA_002509485.1 Methanolinea sp. UBA477 | reverse complement strand
ATGTCGCAGGTTTTTGGGATTCCCACGCCCTTGGCGAGGTGGAGTTTCGGGAGAAGAACCCCCTGACACTGGATTTTTACGATTGCTTCGAGTGCAGGGATTTTCCCTTGACGGGAAAACCCGTATGCTCATTTGAATCTGGTGTCCTCACCTCTATCTTCTCGGATCATTTCGGTAGTACATGCACTGCCCGTGAACGGAAATGTTATGCGATGGGGGATGAATGCTGCCGGTTCGAGATCTTCCGGGGAAGACCGCAGGCATCATGAGAGTTTTGCACCTGCGGATCTCACGTCACTTTCTCCCCACACCCCGCATGCCTATAAACCTGTGTCCGATAGTAATGTACCAGGAATGAGTATCGGGAAGGGTGCCTACCTGAAGGCACTGACAGCACACCTGCCGATGAGGTCCCGTGATCTTGGGAGGAACCTCGAGGGAAGCAGTCCGCCATCCGTCTTCGTCGGGGCCTGGAATTACCCCAAGGTGTATGCAGGACCCATGATTGCCCCGCTCCACGGGGACACGTCCGTCATGGATACACCCGAGGCCTGGATCCCGTCCAGGCTGAAACAGGAGGAGATCATAGGATACCGGCTGGATCTCGTGAGGGGAAAGAAGATCAGCCATGTCCGTGACCTCTCGACTCCCTATGCAGAGACGCTCCGGGAGATCGCCCTCTCGGGTGNNAGCATACTCCGTTCGGGCCCAGCGCCCCCTTGGAGAGCATCCATACCGAGGAGGGCCGGTGGGAGCCCCATCTCGAGAAGGCTTTTTATGATACCGATCTCTCTGCCACAGGGGCGATACTCCGGCTCCATGCCGATGGAGTCCCCTTTAGCACCATCCAGAAGGCTCTCTCGGTAGGGACACTCGGCATGGGTCGGGGCCGGAGAATGGTCCCGACACGGTGGTCGATCACGGCCTGCGACACTGCGATTGCTGATCACATGCTCTGTAAGGTGAGACAGAACTCGCTCATCGATTCCTACCAGGTGAGGGAGTTTTCAAGCCTGCACAACCACTTTGCCGTGCTCCTGATGCCCACCGGCTGGCAGTACGAGTGGATCGAGGCTTTTTTGCAGGTCATGGGAAACGAAGAACAGGTCTTTTCAGACTGGGAGGGGCATGCGAAGAAGCGGGAATACTCACCCGTGGGGGGGTGTTATTACTCCTGTAAGATGGCGGTTCTGGAGGCTCTGGCAAGGGAAGGCAGGCAGGCCGGGGCAATAGTGCTCCGGGAAGCCCGGAAAGGGTATGTACCGTTGGGGGTATTCAATGTCCGGGAGAACGTGCGCCAGGCCATGCAGCAGACTCCGAGGGTATTCGAAGGAATGGGTGAGGCCCTCTCCTATATCCAGACGAAGATGACACTTCCGATGGACAGGTTCATCGGGGAGAGCACGCTCCTTGAGGAGTGCAGAAGGGAGAGGCAGGCTACACTGTCGATGTACTGGTAAGGCGGACAGGATCTTTCAGAGCCCTGGAAATAGTGAACGGATATCCACGGAGCAATCATCCATCCTCGGACGCCCCCCCCGGTGAAACATATATGTGTTGACCACCCAATGGAACCCTGTACATCCATGAAAGAACGCTTATTCCGCTATTACAGGGAAGATTTCGGGACGATTCCCGTCCGTGTCATCCACATGGATCTCACCTTCGATCTCTTCGACGATCACACAAAGGTACTATCCTATTTTCATGCCGAATCCCGCGAGACTCCGCTATCGGAACTGGTCCTGGATGCGAAGGGCCTTGAAATTCTATCTGTGGAGTGTCCGGGGCATGAATGCACCCACGTGTACGATCCTGCCGGAAGCAGACTGACAATCCGTTTTCCTGAACCGGTTCCTCCCTTCAGCAGGTTTGTGATTCAGACGGAAACCATCTGTCGCCCGACAAAGAATATCCTGGAAGGCCTCTATTATGACGAAACCCCTCCCGGCGCACCTCCGCAGCAGATAACCCAGTGCCAGCAGTGGGGTTTCCAGCGCCTCGTCCCGTGCATCGACGACATGACCGCCAAGTGCACCTATAAAACGACGATCATCGCGGATGAACGGTATACCCACCTGATAACCAACGGGGACGTCTCCTCCCCGCGTCAGCCTGCCGGTGAGGGGAGGGTGAAGATAACCTACGAAAACACCGTCACCCCGATGGCACCCTACCTGTTCTTCCTGGGGTGCGGAACCTATGACAGCTACCGCCGTGAATGCGAGTATCCGGACGGGCGCCGGTGCCTCCTCGAATTGCTGGTCGCCCCGGGATCCGATCCGAACCCGGCGGAATCCGCGCTTGACATCCTTAATGATGCAGTCCTCTGGGTCCATCTCTTTTGCGGCCCGGGAAGGTACGACCAGGGGCCGGAGAGGGAACGGCTGTACCGTCTCGTGGAGGAACGGGATCGTCTCCGGAAGAAGAACCCGGGCTCTCCGAAACTGCCTGCGATACGGTCGGATCTTGCGACGCTCATCCGGGAGATTACACCCGGTTATGCCTATACCGGGTCCTCGTACCGCGAGATCGCCATGCAGAACTCGGATTTCGGGGGGATGGAGAACGTCGGCAACACGACCATATCAGCAAACCGGATCATGCCGTATTCGGGCATGACCGATCCTTCCTACGAGTACCTCATGCGGGTGAAGGTCCACGAGTTCTACCATAACCTGAACGGATCTGAGGTGACCGGCTGGTCGCCGTTCGAGATCTGGCTCAACGAGGCGGTCACGGTACACGTGGAGGACCAGTACCACGCCTTTCACCTCGGGGACGACTACTCCCGGCTCCAGACGGTCCTCTCCATGCTCGCACCCGGTTACGGGACGCTGGATCTCGACGCCGGTGCGGCGTCCATGCCGATCGAGCCCGACGGGTTCAACGACCCGAACGAGCTCATCACCGATATCACCTACAAAAAAGCTCCCGAGTTTGTCAGGATGATCGAGACGCTGATGGGAAAAGAGGCTTTCGTGAAGGGTCTCGACCTGTACCATCGCAGGTACAGGCATGGAAATGCCACCCGCGAAGATTGGATCCGGGCCATGGAGGAGGTTTCGGGGCAGTCTTTCTCCCCGATGGCGGAAGGATGGCTGAAACAGACCGGTTTTCCCACCCTTACCGTGGATGCGGGATACGACCACAACCGCAGGGTCTCGATCCTGCACCTCCGGCAGTCCGGGGACCGTCCCGAGAAACGCTGGATCTTTCCGGTGAGGATAGCCCTGGCGGATGCATCGGGACGCGATATCGCGGAAGTCCTGCACAAGGTTGAAGATGAGGAGGAGACGCTGGAGATCAGCTCGCCCACCGAACCTGCGTTCCTCTCGATCAACCGGGGATTCTCATTCTATGGGAAGGTCGCGTTCGATCCGCCCATAAAAGCCCTGTATCTGCAGGCACGGCTGGACCGCGACCTGGTCAACCGCTGTCTTGCCCTGATGAGGATCCTGGACCTGGAAAAGCAAAGGATGCTCATCGATCCGTCAGCAGTCCCGGAGCCGGAATTCCCTTCACTGTGGTTCGACCTCTTCTCCGACCGCGACCTGATGATGCGGGCCGGTGCCCAGTTCCTGACAGTGTTTGAATCAGTACCGGACAAAAGATTTGCCCACAGGTACCGGGCTCTCTACGATGTAAGGGAGAGGATCCTGGAATCCATTGCAACGCGGCATGCGACCGGCCTGCTCGAGATCTATTCGTCCCTGAATCTTCCGAATGCCCGGCGTGGCACGCTGCAGGAGGAATCCATTGCAATAAAACAGAGGCAGATCAAGAACACGGCCCTTGCAGTTCTCTCCCGGCTGGATACCCCCGATATCCACCAGCGGATACAGGACCAGTTTATCTCATCGGTCAATGCAACCGACAGACTGGTTGCGTTCGGACTGTACATGGACAGTTCTGGATCGGGCAGGCAGGAGATGCTTGATTCATTCGAGCAGGAATCTGAGAAGAATCCCGTAAGCTGGGAAAATTTCCTCTCGGTGATAGCCACGAACAGCAGCCCGGCGGCGCTCGATCTCATCAAGAGGGTCGAGCGTTCGGATGCGTTCCGAATCGAGCAGGCGAACGACCAGCGGGCCCTGTACGGCAGGTTCGCCCTGAACCGGAAGATTTCCCTCCAGACCGAACCGGGACGCTCGTTCCTGCAAAAAACCCTCCTCCGCCTTGCCGGGGTCAACGAGTACAGCACCGTATCGATGCTCCGGGTATTTGGGCCGCTGGACGAGATGGAGGCGGCAGACCGGGTACCGGTTGCCGGAATTCTTGCAAGGCTCCTGTCCGATCTCGATCCGGAAAAGACCCCGAGCGTCTACAACACCGCTCACCGGATACTGGCAGGGGCACCCAGGGCCGTATCCGCGTACGAGCGGGAGATGGGAGAGATACCGGGACGCAATTGATGTATCATTCAAGAGAATCATGGAGGAGATGAATAATGGAGCCTCTGAAAAAGGGACAAAAGATCTCTCTCATCACCGTTCTTGCGGGGCTGATGGTACTCATCCCGTTCCTCCTAGTGTCATGTCAATTCTAAAATGTCGTAAATTTATTATATCATAAGTGCAGTATAATATGTAATGAGAAAATATGTTGTGACTCTCACCAAGGAAGAACGTGATGCCCTTGAAGCCCTCTCCTCCAAAGGTAAACATTCATCTCAAGTAGTTCTGAATGCCCTCATTCTCCTTGGATGTGATGAGGGTGAGCACCAGACACAGCGTTCAACAAATGAAGAATTATCTCGTGTTCTAAATATCAGCATGAGAAAAATCGACCGTGTTAAAAGCAGATTTGTTCTGGAAGGTCTTGATGAGGCACTGACAAAGAAAAAACCAGATAGGATCTATGACAAAAAGACCGATGGTGATTTCGAAGCTCGATTAATTGCTTTAAGTTGCAGTGAACCGCCAGAGGGCCATTCCCGGTGGTCACTTCGATTGCTGGCAGATAAAATGGTTGAACTTGAGTACGTTGATACAATATCTCATGAAGCCGTTCGTCAGGTTTTAAAAAAAACGAACTCAAACCGTGGCGAAATCAGGCGTGGGTAATACCTCCTAACCAGAACGGTAATTTCGTTGCTCAGATGGAACGGGTTCTGGATGTGTATAAGCGACCCTTTGATTCACAACGTCCAGTTGTTTGCATGGATGAATCCCACAAACAACTCATTTCTGAAACTCGACTATCAATATCCTGTACACCGGGATATCCCGCCAGACATGATTATGAGTATCGCCGTTGTGGCACATGTAATATTTTGGCTCTTCGCTACTTTGTGTGGGTTCGAAGCAGCAACCTTCACTACTTTAGTCTCCCTACCTCCTCTGAAGTCCCATGATCGAGAACGACCTCTTCCAACTTGCGTTGAACATTCAGAACCCCTGGTTCATTGATCGGATCGAATTTGATCCGAAGGAGAAACGCCTTGATATCTGGATCGAT
>DAWO01000060.1:2377-8487 GCA_002509485.1 Methanolinea sp. UBA477 | reverse complement strand
TGCATCAATATCGATCCCATCCAGGTCGGGGGAAGGCTGACCGCCGACGCGATGAAGGCGGTCATCGCCTACGGCGACGGCTACTCTGTCTGTGACCACTGCAGGAAACCGTTCCGTCTCGACTTCATACAAAAACCCCCAATCCAGCAGTTCCACAAGGATCTCGCTGCTTTTGTGAACATGGACGAAGCACGGGTCGTTCCTGGTGCACGGCGGGGGTTCCAGGCGGTTGCCGGGACATATGTGCAGAAGGGAGACCCGGTCCTTATCACAGCACTCTCCCATTACACGGAGGTCCTGGCAGTCGAGAATAACGGCGGAATAATCCGCGAGATCCCTGCGGATGCCGAAAAGATCATCACCGCTGATTCTGCCGCCGGGACGATCGAGGCGGTCTCCCGCGAGTTCGGCAGGCCTCCCGTCCTCCTCTTCCTCGACCATTTCGACTACCAGTACGGAAACGAGCATGACGTCAGGGGGATCATCCGCGTGGCCCGCCAGTACGATATCCCGGTAGTATACAACGGCGCCTATACCGTGGGTATCATGGAGGTCGACGGGAAGGGGCTCGGAGCCGATTTCGTGGTTGGCTCCGGCCACAAGAGCATGGCGGCACCGGCCCCGTCGGGCATGCTCGCGGCGACGGCCGAGAGGGCAGCCGAGGTCTTTCGCACCACAGAAGCCCGGACCGACCTGACCGGCAGGACATTCGGGATCAAGGAGGTCGAGATGATGGGGTGCACCCTGATGGGAGTGACACTTGTCGGGATGATGGCGTCCTTTCCCCACGTTCGGGAGAGGGTGAGACACTGGGACGAACACCTTGCCCGGGGGCGAACGGTGGTCGAATCCCTGGAACGCATTGTGGGAACAAGGATACAAAGCGAGATGCCCAGGAATCACACCCTGACCCGTGTCGACACGATACAATCCTTTGACAAGGTCGCGAACACGCATAAGAAGAAGGGATTCTTCTTCTCGAGCGAACTCAAGGCTCGCGGCATCGCGGGCATCATCCCTGGTGCGACGAAAGTCTGGAAGTTCAACACCTACGGCCTCTCTGCCGCCCAGACCGACTACCTGGCAGAGGCATTTCTCGGGATTGCAGAAAAATACGGGCTCGATATCCAATAATTACCCCTTTTTGTGCCGCCCCTTTTATTCCAATCCCTTTTTTTCGTCCCTGGATGGAATCACTAACTCCTGCCCATCCGTAAGAACCGTTCCACCACCCACTCGTTCCTCACCTCGGGATGGAACATGATGCCATAAACCGCCTTTTTTGGGTGCCGGATCGCCTGGACACAGGTGTCCGATGCCGCCAGCGTAAGAAACCCGGGAGGCGGCATGCATGCGAGGGTGTGGAGCTCGTATGCCTGGAAACGGTCTTTTCCGGAAAAGAGCGGGTCCGGGCGGATCACTTCGATGTCGGTTATCCCGATCTCGTACCCGGCCTCCGTTTCTCCTCCGTGCACCGCTGATATGACCTGCATACCCGCACAGATACCAAGCACCGGCACGGGGGCTTCAGGCAGCCAGCAGAAGAGCTCCGGCCGGTCCAGGTACCCGGTATCTTTGAGTGCCGTGCCGCAGAGGATGACCGCATCGGTACCGGGCGGGATACTGCTCCCCACCCCGGTATAATGCACGATCTTCGCTTCTTCGCCGGCCTTCCTGACGATTGCGGCTATCGGGTATGCGAACTCTTCCAGCGCAAGTGAACCGGGCCGGTACGAGAGATCCAGGCAGAGGATCATCTCTCCTCCAGTTCCGCTTCCTCGATCATATACACTCCGCGGAAGTTCCTGTATCTCACAGATGACTTCCGGACCACGATCCTCCTTTCAAAAAACGGTGCGTCAAGTGCGAAGGTCTCGAATTCCCCACCTTCTCCGGTCAGGGTGATACGGTAACGCTCTGCGATGGCGCCCAGTTCCGCAATCGCCCGGTCGTCGATACGCCTTCCAAGCCAGCTCTCGTCGAACGGCTCTGAAAACACGCCCGTGATGATGATGGAGAATCCCTCCCTGACAAGACTCCCCATGTACTCGTCCTGGTCCGTGTACCAGAGGGGATTGAAACACCAGAGGTCCATATCGCGGCATATCTGCTGCAGCCGGCTCGCCTGGTAGACCGACATGATTGCGCCGGAGACCACTCCCTCGATCCCGTACCGTTCCCGGGCGCGTTCCAGGGCGTCTCGTAAATCCTCCAGTTCTTTCTCCTTCTCCCCCGCGGTATCAACGCTGACAAGCGGGAGCCCTGCCGCTTCTGCCTGCAGCGCCACGAGCGGGACATTCGGGGTATGGAACATATAGCTCTCCTCGTTTCGGGAGACCACAGAGATAAGACAGGAAACCTCCTCCTTCTGCATCGCACGATACGCCGCAAAGATCGAGTCTTTCCCCCCGGAGCAGAGGACCCCGAGCTTCACCATACCACCATTTCACTGACTTCTGGGGCCTGTCCCCTATTCAATGTGGCGCTTTCGGAGATCCTCGAAAAGGCCTATATACCACCTGTTCGTATTCCCATACTTGTAAGGCAGTCCGGTGCGTGGGTACCGGTATTGCCGGGACGTGATATGTATGGCAGAAATTCCTATATCGTCTGATGCATTTGCAGAGGGAGAGAGAATACCGGTACAGTTCAGCTGCAACGGGGAGAATGTCTCGCCCCCCCTCTCGTGGGGCGATCCTCCGGCAGGAACAGAGAGCTTCGCCGTGATCTGCGATGATCCCGATGCCCCGAGCGGGCTCTTCACCCACTGGGTGCTCGTGAATATCCCCCCCGACAGCCGGGGTCTCCCCCGAGGAGTGAAGAAAACTCCGGTCCTGGATGACGGCAGCATTCATGGTGCGAACAGTTACGGCAAACTGGAATATTCCGGCCCATGCCCCCCGCCGGGGAGACCTCACCGGTACTACTTCCGTATCTATGCCCTCGACATTCCGCTGAAACTCCGGTCTCCCGCCGACAGGAGGGCCGTGGACAATGCAATGAAGGGCCATATACTGGCCGAAGGAGAATTATTGGGAATCTTCTCGAGATGAGCGGGGAGGATCCCCGGTTCCTGTCCCGGCCTCCGTCCATGTGCGCCAATTCACGAACGACTTCGAGGCAATCTCAAACACCCCTGCGGGAGAACAGAGAACCCGATCCAACCGAGATCCTGGCAGCCCACACATGCAGACGGTGGGAAGTGCGGCCCGATTCAACGTGTCTTCCGGAAACCACGCATGACGGGGGACGTGATCGGGCCGGCACGTGTCGGGAGGCAGGCGATCCGGAGTGCTTCAGAGAAAGCGGCATTCCTCGTCAGGCCAGGCGACACGATGATCGGAAAGTCGGCCGCCCCGGTGAACCACATCCGGGGCAGTTTTTGTTTCGGCTCCCGCATTTTCTAAAAAAAGGTACATGCAGCCTAGAAGTATGATCCGCCCTTCTCGAAGGCCTCTCTTCTCTGCCGGGCCATCCTGTACAGTTCGTCCTCGACAACTTTCTCCCCGAGAACATACCCCTTCCACATATCCGTATACGGCTCTTCGGGAACGACAATAATCCCTCTGTTCTCCGAAACCCGGTCGAGGATCAGCGATGCCGCCTTATCGGCTGGATATGCGTCGTCCGGTATCCTGAGCTCCCCGCGGGCCTCGCCGTCGATGCCCTTGTTGAAGATAGGGGTTGCGATGTTTGCGGGACAGATGGTCGAGAACCTCAGCCCTTTTTCAGCATACTCGTACTTCAGGCACTCGGTCAGGCCGGTGACACCATATTTCGTGAGGGAATAGAGTGCCTGGAAGGGAGGGGGAACGATTCCGGCGATCGATGATGTGTTTACGATATGGCCTGATCCCTGCTCGAGCATCAGTGGAACTGCTGCGGAGACACCGTAGATGACACTCCATATGTTTGTATCGATGATCTTTTTCCAGTCGTCGAGGGTCGCCTTCTCGAAAGGAATCGTCCCGCCTACCCCGGCGTTGTTGAAGAGAAGATCGATCCTTTTCGCTTCAGCCGCGACGTGCTCTATTCCCTTTTGGACGTCTTCGGCCCTGGTGACGTCCATTACGAGTCTCCGTACAGCGTCTTTATATGAAGAAAAATCCTCTGCAGCCTTCGCAATTTTGTCAGGGTTCCTCCCGGCCATGTAAACGACGGCCCCCCTCTTCAGGAGCTCTTCTGTTATTGCATATCCTATGCCTGAATTTGCACCGGTAACGATGCAGATCTTGTCACGATAATAATCTGGATCTATCATAATTTCACCTGTTTTTCACCCGTTTGATCTTCTTTTCAGCCTCCTCACTGTTTTGTGTGGGGAGACTATATTGAATTGTTATCTTCACACCAGTTCAGTCACTTCAACCGCCTCCGGGGCGTCCACACACAACTAATACCCAATTGCTCAAGAATCTGAAGGTGACCGCAGGTCACCCCGGATCGAGGGCGGAAAGCCTCGCGGTATTTTTTCGGGCGGCTGCGTGGCATCGCGCATGGGGGTGTGGGGGCGGATAGCCCCCACAAATTGTATCCGGTCCATCAATCCTGTCCACACCAGGTTCCTGGACGTGGGGTCTCGATGAGAACCACGTGATTGTATGGTCACTCTCTCCTCTTACTCAATTACCCGTGCTCCCATCGCATGAAGGAAGGTCTGGCCCTCGAACATGACCGACTGTCCAATTTTTTCAACAGGCAGTGCGGCAAGACTGTTTACAATGTAGTACTGGACTGGATTCTGCATCGGGGATAAGGTGGTCCATTTCAGGTTTCCCTTTCCAGCCACGGCACGCTCGACCTTCATGCCCTGCGGGTATAAAACGAACTGGCTCAGCTCGGCACCCGGCGCCCCGACCTTTGGGATATATCTCCACCCGATGGTATTCACAGAGGAGAAGCGGGATCGTATCTCCTCAAGACCTGCACCGGTAATCTCCTCTTCTGCCTCAAATTCCAGGTTCAGGAATGTGCTCCCCTCGTAGCTGGCATTTGTCAGGTAACGGGGCTTTAAGATATGCGGGTCCTCGATATCTGCATAGATCTTGGGAATCCCCGTCTGTTCGCGCCCGCCGAGGATCGGTGCGGTCTTGTTCTCCCACACAACAAGCGTATATGACCCCCCCTGCATCCAGTCGATCTCGGTGAATTTACTGTATATTACCTGGATCTCAGGCGATATCAGTTCAAATCCTTCAGGAATATACTGTTCCAGGAGGTTTTTGTCGGTCTCGTAGCTCATCGCAATCGTGGTCGTTCTCTGGCTGACAACCCTGTCCGGATCGAACCGGCCGCCCCCGAAATGAACGGGCATCAGGTATGTGCAGTCGTCCTGTATCTGAAACATACAATTTCTATGTTTTTTTTCGTAGAAAAAGCCGACTCTTTTTTGTGGAACCTTCTTCTGGAAGGCATGATCTCACAGCTGCCCGTCTGCCTGCCGATGACGGGATGAGACAATCTGGAAACAATAAATCACAATTATAACTCTTTAATCAAAATAGAGATAGATAATGCTTCAAAAGGCAAAATACACGGGAGTCGGCAGTGATGGTTACGAATACTGAGACCAGGGGCGATGCAGGAATAAGGAAGGAATTTTTCGGGGATCTCTCTTTTGAAGTGGTAATCCTCTTCATCTTCGGAATTTTTATGATGACCTTCGGCACCCTTCTCTTCAAGATCCACACGGGCGAACTGCCGTACACGCCTGACAGTACATACGGCCTCTTTCTCGTCATTGTCTCACTCCAGATCATCGCACTGGGAAGAACGCCTTTCGGTGACCTGGGCAGGTCATGGATAGTTATCCTCATCGGTATATGCACCACAGCCGCCGGAATGGCGGCATGCTTCATCCCCGGTTACCTCTCGGATCTCGTGAGGGTTCTCGTGGGATTCCTGCTCCTCGCCGGCGGAGTTTCGCTCTTCCTCCAGCTCGTCTTCTCTGAAAACAAGGCGAAGAGGTGGCTGGCAGTCCCGGGAATTCTCCGGCATCTGACCCTTGCATGTGGACTTGTGTATATCATATCGGCAATACTCGGGGCCATAACACTTCTTCCCGCAATAACCCCGGATACGCTCACCGCGGCAATTCTCCTGGTCTACGG
>DAWO01000060.1:1881-2275 GCA_002509485.1 Methanolinea sp. UBA477 | reverse complement strand
TGGGCCTCCTGATGGTCGTGATGGCGATCCAGATGATGGCACTCGGAGAGACCCCGGCAGGAGGATACAGTCGGTCATGGCTCCTTATGGGGATAGGAGTCGCATTTGCAGGTGCCGGGATATTCTCGTGCGTGGTCCCCGGAGTGATAACCGGCATCCTGACCGAACTGATCGGGTTTTTAAACATTGCAGGGGGGGTCATCCTTCTCCTGAAGCGCTTCGGGCCGGCCCTTTTCACCCGCGGAAAGACCGGAGCCCGGCAGGGCCCCCTGCCTCGCGTCCTGAAAAACCTGCTTTTTATTCAGACGATCCTGAACTTCGTCTCGATCGGTTTTGGAATATCGATGTTCCTTCCGGGGATCGTTCCGGGCATGGTCATCGCCGGAATCCTTGT
>DAWO01000060.1:0-1860 GCA_002509485.1 Methanolinea sp. UBA477 | reverse complement strand
AAAAAAAACAGGAGATATAACGCCACATAAACGATCAAGATATTCCTGGCAGGGGATATCCTCCCTGGATTTTTATCCCCGGAAGGCCGCAGTGTCTGCCGGAGGATGCTTCCGGCATATCGGGGGAGACCTTCGGGAAGGTTGAAGAGGTATCAGGACCCTCAGGCTGGTAAAAACACCGGTGATTTCTGGTATGCAGCTTGATCAAGATGCCGAGAGTTCCGGAGAGGGAGACGATTACGAGAAGGCGACCTTTGCCGCCGGTTGTTTCTGGGGAGTTGAAGCCGCATTCAGGCAGGTGAGGGGGGTGGTATCCACCCGTGCCGGGTATACAGGGGGAACAACAGAAGATCCCGGCTACGAAGAGGTCTGCACGGGCAGGACAGGCCATGCCGAGGCGGTGGAGATCCTCTTTGACCCTGCACTGGTTTCATACGAGGATCTCCTCTCGATCTTCTGGAAGATCCATGACCCCACCCAGAAAAACCGCCAGGGGCCGGACATCGGGACCAACTACCGGTCGGCGATCTTCACCCACGATGACAGGCAGAAGGCGCTTGCCGGGGAGTCGAAGAGGCGACGCGAGGCCTCCGGGGAATACGGCAGCCGGAAGATTGTGACGGAGATCGTTCCTGCGACCACGTTCTGGCCGGCCGAGGAGTACCACCAGCAGTTCTTTGAGAAACAGGGCCGGAGAAGCTGCCGCATCTCATGAAGACCGGGGAGCGATTCCTCGCTGTTTTTTATGGGGAGACCGAATCGAATTGTCATCTATATACCGATTCAGTTCCTTCAACCGCCTCCGGGGCGTCCTCACATACCTCATACCCAATTGCTAAAATTTTGACTGTGAATCAGCCTCGCGGTATTTTTTCGGGCGGCGGCGTGGCATCGCACATGGGGGTGTGGNNGATAAAAACTCTTTTCGATCATTTTTTTCTCCAGGGAGTCTCTCTCTTCTATCCTGACCCGAAGAGTTCCAGAACCAGCAGGTGCCGAGTCGCCCGCCACGAGACGTATCGTCCTCCTGATAGCAGCGATAGCCAGTTTTATCACGCCATTCGATGGTTCGGCGGTCAATATCGCCCTTCCAGGCATCGGTGCCGATTTCCTGATGGATGCCGTCACCCTCTCGTGGGTGAGCACCGCGTACCTCCTCTCGACTGCGGTCCTCCTGGTTCCCTTCGGGAAACTGGGCGACATTTATGGGCGGAAACGTGTATTCCAGATTGGAATCACGGTGTTCACCGCCGCCTCGTTCTTCATCTCGCTCTCGACCGGTTCCGTGATGATCATCGCACTCCGTGCAGTCCAGGGAATGGGGTCCGCGATGATATTCGGGACCAGCCTTGCCATGCTGACATCGGTATACCCGCCCGGGATACGGGGCAAGGCGCTTGGAATCTCGATCGGCGCCGTATACCTGGGACTCTCGCTCGGGCCGTTCATCGGGGGGTACCTGGCGGGAATTCTCGGCTGGCGAAGCATCTTCTATGTCAATATCCCGCTCGGTATCGCCGTCATCCTGGTAACGGTCCTGAAACTTTCGGGGGAGTGGAAGGAACAGAAGCGTGAGGCCTTCGATCTCCCGGGGAGCGTACTGTATGGCACTGCACTGGTCCCTGGCATGTACGGACTCTCGATCCTCCCCACCTACCCTGGATTCGCCTTCATCCTTGCAGGTATCATCATTGCAGGCATATTTGCAAGGTACGAACTTCGGATCGAAAACCCCGTATTAAACATCGGTCTCTTTACAAAAAACCGGGTCTTTGCGTTCTCAAACCTTGCGGCGCTGATCAATTACAGCGCGACATATGCGGTAACCTTCCTGTTAAGCCTTTATCTCCAGATCACGAG
>DAWO01000104.1:25328-28137 GCA_002509485.1 Methanolinea sp. UBA477 | reverse complement strand
ATCCAGGGGAGCCCGCGGTCCGACGGAAACAGCTCCATCATGGCACAATGGGTCTCTGATGCCGCCCGGGAAGCAGGCGAGACCGTTTCGGTCATCTTTCCTGACGACCTGGAGATCCATCACTGCATCGGGTGTTACCGGTGTTTCAACACCGGGTCGTGCACGTTCGAGGATGACATGGGCGACGTCATTTCGGCCATCCAGCACTCCTCGCTGCTCGTCGTCTGTTCTCCCGTTTACACAAACACCGTGCCAGGATCGCTCAAGATCCTGATCGACCGGTGCCAGGCCTACCAGGCGGCAATCGTCCTGGTGGGAAGACTCAAGGGACCCCGGGGCCTCATCCTCGGTGTCTGCGGCAGAAGCGGGAAGGATAACTTTCGGTGCCTCGTTCCGGTTCTCGAAGCGTTCATGGAGAACGTGGGGATCAAGGTCGCAAGCCATCTCCTGGTGGACGACGTCGACGAATCACGGGACATCGCCAGTATCCAGGGATTGAGGGAGGAGGTCCGGGGAGAGGTCTTCGATCTCCTGGACAAGCGATAGATAAAAACCGGGGAAGCGTTGATCAGACCTTCTTGATCCTGTACATGTGCCAGATCCTGCACGCCCCCTCGTGGCTGACCATGCAGGGCCCTACCGGGTTTCGCGGGGTGCAGGCCTTTGAGAAGAGCTTGCAGTCGGTAGGCTGTGCGATGCCCCGCAACACCCGGTCGCAGATGCAGGCCGAGTGCTTGCCCACGTGTTTGAACTCGACGCCGAACTTCTGCTGGGCGTCGTATTCGGCAAACTCGGGGCGGAGTTTCAGCCCGGACTGGGGGATGACCGGGAATCCCCTCCATTCTGCGTCCTGTCTCTCAAACACCTCGTACATCAGCTCCTGTGCCTTCACGTTCCCTTCCCGTGTTACGGCCCTCGGGTAGGCGTTCTCCACCCGTGCCACGCCGTCCCTGACCTGCTCGACAAGCATCAGCAGGCCAAGCAGGATATCTTCGGCCTCGAAGCCCGCGACCACCTGCGGAACCGGGAACTCTTCGTATTCATGGTACCCCATGACCGTGCAGACGTGCCCGGGAAGCATGAACCCGTGGAGATCGGCCTCGCCCTGCTCGAGGAGCCATCTCATGGCAGGCGGGACAAGGCGGTGGCAGGAGAGGATGCTGAAGTTCTCCTGCGGGCGGGAGAGGATCGTCGCGGCCACCGTGGGTGCGGTGGTCTCGAATCCAACAGATACGAACACGACCTCCTTATCGGTATCCCTCGCTATCTCGGCCGCCTTGTGCGCACCCTGGACGACGCGGACATCACCACCGCAGGACTCGAGGGACCCGTGCGTGCCGGGAACCCGGAGCAGGTCTCCATAGGTTGCCACGATGCAGCCCTTTTCGGCAAGCTCGAGGGCGGCGTCGATCTCGCCCTGTGGAGTGATGCAGACCGGGCAGCCAGGCCCCATCACGATCTTCAACCGGTCCGGAAGCACACTCCGGAGCCCTGTCCGGGCGATCGCCGCCTCGTGTGTCCCGCAGATATGCATGAAGTTCATCTCGCGGTCGACAAGCCTGTGTAATTCCTGTGAAATCTCCTTTCCGAGGGCCATTGCTGATCAATACTTTAGCAGAAGAGATCATAATAATACTGATATGACTGCAGATTCCGCTGTTGGCAACACGACCATTCTATCCGAAGGAATCGCCGGTCTGACGGGAAATGGAATCGCCGCGATGATACTCATCTGTGGGGTAGCGGTCGCCATACTGCTTTTCCTGGCATTTGGCTGGCTACAGAGAAAAGCGGAGAAGACACAATCAGAATTGGACGACATTCTGATGGCCGCGATCGGCACCCCGGCCGTTATCGCGGTGATGGTAATCGCGGGCTACCTGGCACTCCAGGCCGCAGATCTTCCCGCCGGGCTCGAATGGATCAAGGAGAGCAAGTACCTGAACGCATTCTTCGTGATCATCGGTGCCTGGGTCGTATCCAGTTTTGCATACGACTTCATCAGCGTGTATGGTCACCGGATCGCCGCCCGGACCGAGACCGACTTTGACGACCGGATGATCTCGCTCGGGCTCGTCATCACAAAATACGCCATATGGTTCGTCGCCATCCTCATCATCCTCCGGATCCTTGAGATCGACGTCACTCCGCTGCTCGCAGGCGCAGGCATCGTCACCCTGGCCGTGGCCCTGGCTGCCCAGGATATATTCTCCAACTTCTTCGGCGGTGCGGTCATCGCCGTGGACAAGCCCTTCAAGCTCCATGACCGCGTGAAGATTGACAAGTATTACGGCGATATCGTCAATGTCGGGCCCAGGAGTACCCGCTTAAAGACCCTCGACAACCTGATAGTGACCATACCAAACACCATGCTCGTGAACAACTTCATCGTCAATTATTCGTTGCCCGACACGAGAAGGGTGGTGCGTATTCCCGTCGGAGTCGCGTACGGCTCCGATGTCACCCGGGTCAGGGAGATAATTCTCGGGGTGGCGGAGGAGATGGCTGGCAGGCATGGGTATATCCTGACCGATCCGAAACCAGGCGTTTACTTCCTTGAATTCGGTGATTCGAGCCTGAATTTTATGTTGCTCGTCTGGACGGACAACTACTCGATGATCTGGGACGCACAGGACGCGATCAATACCCGGATATACGAGCGGTTCGGGGAGGAGGGAATCGAGATCCCGTTCCCGCAGAGGGATGTCCATTTCAGGAGAGAATGATCGGAAGAATAATTCCGCTCCTCTTTTTCCCGTCCGGCTCTTTTAATCTGGCTGATGGAAGATTCGGTCCGATACGCCGGATC
>DAWO01000104.1:0-25179 GCA_002509485.1 Methanolinea sp. UBA477 | reverse complement strand
ACAATCCTTTCATGTTTGGTATCTCTTCCTTCTGCCTCCACCATGAGCCCCTGCCCGATGCCCTTGAGAAACTCTCGGAAATTACCGGTCTCGTGGAGATCATGGATGATGGCCGTCATTTCGTCATTTCCCCGGACGTATTGGAGCAATTTTCCCTGGATTACGCATTCCATGCTCCATGCAGGAGTATAAATATCGCAAGCCTTCACGAACCGATCCGGCGGGCCAGCGTGGAGGTGCTCGGCGAGTGCTTCTCGGTTGCGAAGGAAGTTGATGCACCCGTTGTCATTCATCCGGGATACTTTGCCTGGGAAGAGGAGCGGGATAGGGCGCTCGCACATTTTCATACATCTTTAAGCGAGCTGGAGATGCTTGCACGGGAACACGGCATTACGTATTACGTGGAGAACATGGGCAACTGGAACTACTTCTTCCTCAGGTTCCCTGAAGAGCTCGACACTCTTGAGAATTTAAAACTGGCACTCGATGTCGGCCACGCCCACCTGAACCACTGCCTTGACGGGTTCCTTTCCCGGTCGTTTTACCATGTCCACCTCCATGACAATGACGGCAGAGAAGACACCCATGTGGCTGTCGGCGAAGGCACAATCGACTTCAACCAGGTGATGGAGGTCGTGCGGAGGACGAAGGCGACACCTATCGTCGAGGTCGGCACCTTCCAGGGAGTCGTAGAGAGCTTACGAGCTCTTGACGGGCTCTGACAAGACTGGAAATATGGCGATCACTGCCACTCTTACCTCCTAAAAACCGACTATCCAGCGCCTTTTGAGGGTCATTTCCGCAATCTTTTAAACGCATTGGATCCCATGTTATTGATGCATTACTGCCTCAGTGGCTCAGCCGGCAGAGCGCGTCCTTGGTAAGGACGAGGTCGCGAGTTCAAATCTCGCCTGAGGCTTATTCATACAAGGTTCAAATCCCTCGGGAAATTTTTAAATACATCCTATCCGACTTTTTTCTATGGCACCTTCCACATATACAGTAAGCCATCGGAATTTTTCAAATATCAAACCGGATTACGGTCGCAACGCAATTGAAAAAGCTCTCACATCGGGCCGCATAACAAAGCGTGACCTGGACCTGATCACTAAAAGTTGAATTGATACATCTCTTTTATTTCCGGAGGTACGGGGGCATTATGCGCGATAGCTCTCCTTGCCTCCTCCTGGACCTGGATAAATATCACACACGCAGAGCATACGGATCGAGAAAAAATGGCATTTTGCCCTCCGAGATAACAATATTTTTAAATGGTGGAAGGAATAATCCTTCCAAAAGTATTTTAAATCAATAGTACAAACTTTATCCTGTAACATAGTTGGAAAGAGAATGCGACAAACTGCGATCTATGGTAAAGAAAGCACAGGAATGCCGACAACTACCCGAAACGTGACCGCTGCCAGCTCTAAATCAGGTAGACGGATCCTGCCGGTATGGTGCGAATCCATTGCCACAGGGAAGACATTGACGGGGAAAACCGGCGCCATCCCGAAGAGGAACGGCCATATGGGCGCCACTCGGGGCAGAATCCTGTTCAGAGGATCGAGAGCACAGAACACAACATACGGGGAGGATGCCCTTCCCGAAAGGATCCCTGTTCGGAATTAATCAAAGAGGTTTCTACCATGACAAGAAAACTTGCATTTTATGGTAAAGGTGGTATCGGTAAATCGACCACACAACAGAACACAGCGGCCGCAATGACCCATTTCTTCGGAAAAAAGGTACTTATCCATGGGTGTGATCCAAAAGCCGACTGCACACGAATGATCCTGAGTATCAGGATGCAGGAAACAGTGATGGATACATTACGGGAGTTCGGTGAGGAAGGTGTCTCCCTGGACACCGTATTGAAGACTGGATATGAGGGTATCAGGTGCGTTGAATCCGGAGGACCCGAACCGGGAGTCGGCTGTGCAGGTCGCGGTGTGATCACTGCCATCAATTTGATGGAAGAACTCGGCGCCTACTCGCCGGATCTTGATTTCGTCATCTTCGATGTGCTTGGCGACGTCGTCTGTGGTGGTTTTGCCATGCCCGTTCGTGAAGGAAAGGCGGAAGAGATCTACGTCGTCGTCTCCGGCGAGATGATGGCCCTCTATGCGGCAAACAACATCTGCCGCGGCATGATCAAGTATGTCGAGGCGAGTGGTGTGCGCATCGGCGGCATCATCTGCAACAGCCGCAATGTCGACGGGGAGGTGGAGCTGGTGGGTGAGTTCTGCGACACCATCGGCACCCCGCTGATCCATGTCATCCCCAGGGACAACATCGTCCAGAAGGCCGAGTTCAACCGCAAGACGGTGACCGAGTTCGATGATACCTGTAATCAAGCCTTGGAGTACCGGAAACTCGCCGATAAGATCATCAACAACACGAAATTCGTCATCCCCGAACCGATGGATATGGGTGAGATGGAGAAGCTGGTGCTCAAATACGGGCTTATGGACTGAGGGGATAGAGGAACTATGAAATTAATACGAGCCATTATCAGGCCGGAAAAAACCGAAAACGTCGTGGATGCGCTTGAGAAGTCCGGTTACATCGCCCTCACCAGGATGGATGTGAGCGGCCGGGGAAAACAGAAAGGCCTCCATGTCGGCGACATTTACTATGACGAACTCCCCAAGACCATGCTCATGATCGCCGCCAATGACGACTCGGTAGAGGAGATCATCGGGATCATCAGCGCATCCGCCATTACCGGTGCATACGGTGA
The DNA here is from genome assembly GCA_002509485.1 of Methanolinea sp. UBA477. Taxonomy (GTDB): domain Archaea; phylum Halobacteriota; class Methanomicrobia; order Methanomicrobiales; family Methanospirillaceae; genus SD8. The sequence goes on along the minus strand of DAWO01000104.1, from coordinate 22,439 downwards.
CGGCAAAATCTTCGTCAGCCCCATTGAGTTGTCCTTTACGATCAGGACAGGCGCCGAGGGGATTTAGGAGCCTGGCTATGAAGGAGATCATCGCCATCATACGGCCCAACAAAATCTCGAAAACCAGAGATATTCTCGCCTCTCTCGGTTTTCCCGGGATGAATGCCATGAAGGTGCTCGGACGGGGAAAGCAGAGAGGGATCATTGGCGAGGTCACGTTCGATACCGGAATGAATACCGATACGTCACAGAAAGCGATGAAATACATCCCGAAACGTCTCATGTCGCTCGTAGTGCAGGACGAGGACGTCCCTCTGGTCGTATCGGTCATCATGAGGGCGAACCGTACGGGTGAATACGGTGACGGACGGGTCTATGTATGTCCGGTTGACGACACTGTACGGATACGCACGGACGAACGGGGAACAGAAGCCATAACATGACGGTGAAATTATGCCACTGACAAATCTCAAATGCAACAAGTGTCTTCCGGAGCGTGGTGAACACATCTACATCCATGATCCGGAAAATCCAGTGATCCCGGCATGTAATATTGCAACGCTCCCGGGAGATATGACCGAACGCGGCTGTGCCTTTGCCGGTTCACGTGGTGTGATCGGAGGCCCCATTGCCGATTCCATCGACATGGTGCACGCGCCCGTGGGGTGTGCCTGGTACACCTGGGGGACGCGAAGGAACCTCTCGGACCTCTTCCCCTGGGTCGCCCCGGACCGTCTGGCAAACTCGGCATTCAACCGCCGGTTCTGTGTCGTTACTGATATGAAAGAAGAAAACGTCGTCTTCGGCGGTACAAAGAAACTCAAGCGAAGTTGCCTTGAAGCGATCCGGCTCTTCCCCGAAGCGGGGGGGCTTGTGATCTTCACCACCTGCACCACCGGTTTGATCGGCGACGACGTCAAGGCAGTTGCAAAGCAGGTCGAGGCCGAAACTGGTGTCCCATGCTTTACGAGCGAGGCGCCGGGATGTTCGGGTGTAAGCCAGTCAAAGGGGCACCATGAATTCAACACCTCGTTCTACCGCCAGATCCAGGCATTGCGGGAACGCAGGCCTGAACTCAAGATGAAGGATGAGGAAAAGACACCATACGATGTCTGCCTTATCGGCGAGTACAACATGGACTGGGATCTCAAGATGATCCGGCCGCTCTTCGAGCGACTCGGACTGCGAATCATCGCTGTCTTCACCGGCAACGAGCGGATCGAGAACCTGATCAAAATGCCCGATGCAGTGCTTAACATCGTTCACTGTCAGCGTTCCGCCGAGTATATCGCAGAGATGTTCAAAGACGGTTACCAGACTCCATTCATCCGGGTATCTTTATTCGGTGTCGAACAGACCGCACAGGCGCTCCGGGATGTGGCCGCACACTTTGGACTCGAGGAGAAGGCCGAGGAGATCATCGCCGACGAAACCGCACGGATACAGGAATCTCTTGAATTCTACCGATCGAAACTCACGGGAAAGAAGGTGGCTATCTATGTTGGCGGGCCGCGTGTCTGGCACTGGATCGGTCCCATGGAGGAACTCGGCATGGAGGTAGTGATGGGTGCCTGCACCTTTGCCCATGAAGACGACTACGAAAAGATCAATGCCCGCCATAAAGGTGGGATACTTATGATCGACGCACCGAACGAATTCGAGATAGAAGAGTCCATCATGGAGACAAAACCCGATATCTTTCTCACCGGATTGAAAGAGAAATATCTGATCAGGAAGATGGGTGTCCCGACGGTGAATTCGCATTCGTATGAGAAGGGGCCGTATGCAGGCTTTTCCGGATTGATCAACTTCGCCCGTGATATCTACCAGGGTATCTATGCACCGGTCTGGAAGTTCCAGAACGGAATTGTAAAACCGGTCATGGATAATCTGCCTGAAGGAGAGGAGGTGAGTTGCCAATGACCTGCCCCTTACCGGAGAGAATCCCGATCGAGGGGTTCACGTACCGGGATATGAAGATTGACAAAGTCCCCGCAACACCTGAATTCAAACCACGGGATCCATCATTGGTTCCGGCAAAAAACCGTTCGGTGGTCATCAACCCCGGCGCCACCTGCATGCCGCTCGGGGCGATGTGGGCGATCATGGGACTTCACCGTGCCATCCCCTTTGTTCAGGGTGCCCAGGGGTGCACGACCTATGTACGCTACACCTTCGCGCGGATCTTCAAGGAACCGGGTTCGATTGCAACGGCCTCCTTCCACGAGGACGCCGCAGTATTCGGAGGCAGAAAAAACGTCATCCATGGTGTCCGCAATCTGGTGGTCAGATACTGGCCTGATGTTGTCGGCATCGTCACCACCTGCTCCAGCGAAATAATCGGCGACGACATGAACAGTTTCCTCAAGGCGACAAAGAAGAAACTTGCAGAGGAGATCGGCGAAGAAAGAGCAGCCGCGGTCGAAATAGTCCTTGTCAACACGCCGAGTTTCGCAGGCTCACAGGTGGAGGGCTACAACCGGGCGGCACGCTCGTTTGTCGGGAGCCTTGCCGAAAAGACCGGCGATGCGTCGGACAAGGTGAACATCATCCCGGGCATGACATATCCCGGCGATATCAGGGAGATCAAGCATATCCTCAAAGAGATGGGTATCGAAGCGACGGTGCTCTTTGATATCTCCGAGACCCTGGACGCCCCCCTGCATCCGCCGAAGTCCCTGCCGTACTACCCGGAAGGCGGCACCACGGTCGAGGAGATCAGGGGGATGGGCGACGCCGCCGCGACCTTTACCATCCAGAAGGAGGCAGGATCGGCAGGCGCTGTCCTCCTCGAAAAGAAATTCGGCGTAAAGGCGTTCAATGGGCCGATGCCGGTTGGTGTGGCGAACACCGACATGTTCGTTACAGCGCTTGCAGGGATTACCGGCAGGGAGATCCCAAAGACGTTGATCGACGAACGCGGTCGTTTCGTCGATGCCATGGCAGACACCTTACACTACACCATGATGTGTCGGGCGGCAATCTTTGGCGACCCTGATATCGCGCTGGCAATGACCAGGTTCGCCTGTGAACTGGGCATGACACCGGTTGCTGTAATGACCGGCTCTCCTTCTGTCACCTTCGAAGAGGATGTGGAGGCGATCCTGGAGGAGTACCGCCACCTCTTCACGGTGGAGCCGAAGATCTTTAATAAAGGTGACATCTTCGAATTCGAGGAGTATCTGAGAGGGTGTAACCGTCTCGACCTTGTTATCGGCCATTCGAAGGGGGCGGACATCGCCGCAGAATGTGGCGTCCCCCTGATCAGAGTCGGGTTCCCGGTTTACGACCGCTTTGGCTACCAGAAGAAGGCAATCGTCGGTTATCGCGGCGGCGAACTGCTGCTCTATGAGATTGTCAATGCACTCATGAGTCACCAGTACCCGATTGACAGGGTCCAGCAATGAATGGAAACGGTGATTCCGGCGAAACACCATCTACCTCGATTTTTATGGTGTTTGCAGCGATTTTGCAACAGGTGCGGTTCTCTGTGGAGTTGGTTTTACATCAACCCAGTTCCGCCCTGTGTCTTCGCCCGCTCGGGTCGCAACAGCCGGGGAAATGGATATTACGGCCTTCATGGCTGGTTTCATGAAGAAGGCATTCATTTACAATCGAAAAAAGGACTCGATCGAGAAGATATTCAACTCTCTGAAAAATGAGATCGAGATCAAACCATTGCGCGTTTGGACGGATAACAGCATTTACGGTGCGTTAATCATCGGGTTTATTGCACAGTTGTTTATCTCACTGATCCGATTCGAGATCCCGGAACTGAAGCATACGTCAACAAAATTCATCAAAATGGCGCTATTGAATTTGACAGTTACGATTGATTCGTGGATGAGGAAGACAAAAAGGTTCATTCACTCCAATTTTGATACCATCAACACGATGATTTTACGGCATAATTGGGCGATTTCGGGATCGTGGAGGGGGCAATAAGGCCAACTGTCAAATTCTCTATCCCGATGAAATTCTGAAGGCATGGGATCACGCTATCGGATGATCTCAGTGGGTGAGTGAACTCAAAGTGGCAAACTTAGGGTATAACTTGATTTTTCACAGATCCTAAGACAAACCCTAAAATCATACCGCCAGTAATCCGGTAAATATCTTTTTTTCATTATTCGGCGTTTTTAAAAGGGTAAAAACCAATTTTCCTGCAGTAGGTCTCAGCTCGGTGTTTAGGGCTCATCGCACCGGCGGATGTGATGTCATCCGTATTCGAAGCATTCTCTGATACAAAATAATCAGGGCGATCAACCACAGTATACCGATAATATAGCTCCCGATGATGTCACTCATCCAGTGGACTCCAAGAAAAATACGGGACGGCCCGATGAGGACGATGAGAACGATGCAGGCCGATGTGGTGATCAATCGGAGCCGCCCAGTGAGATGCACCCAGGAGAGGTATGCCAAAAAGCCGAAGAAAACCACGTAGACGAGCACATGGCCGCTGGGATACGAGAATTGGTTAACAGCCTGAAAGGGGCTGAAATGGGGAAGGACAGCGGAGAATGGCCGTGGACGCCCGACCAGAACTTTCAATGCACCGTCAATGACCACTGCACTCAGGGTAGCAACCACAAAAAATGCTTCGAGCCATTTCTTTCTGATAGCGCAGATGATAGCGGCAACCGAGACCAGGATCGCTGGCGTCAAACCGTTTCCCAGGTAACTTACCGAACCCATCGCAGCAGTGAAGAGGGGGTGGTGAAAGTCTCGGAGCTGGCGTGCCACCTCCAGATCGAAGGGAAAGATGCCATAGATATAAGCGGCAAGGGAGAGGACGATACCACCCGCCAGGAGCAGGGCGAAAACGGGAATGATCCTTCGATCCATGCTCTCATATTAATACCTGAACATTTGTCAAGGTAACCTCGCCCTCTGTCAAAATAATTACCTGACGCCCCCTCCTCCTCCGGGTAAAAGTGCTTATCGTGCTCACTACTCGAAAAGGTGAGCATCTAACGCCTAGATCATACGTCACTGATGTGAATGATCGATTACTGATACGACAAAGAGGGCCGAAACGACGATTGCGAGCACGAAACTAAGGAAGAATCCCGATGTGTACCCAATTGCTGTGATTACCATTCCCGTTACGAGGGGGCCGGTCGATAGCCCGATGTCCATGATTGAAGAGAGCGCCCTATCAAAGCCCCGATCTGTCCTTTCCGGGCCACATCTGCAATGTAGGCGGTGGTCGCGACCGTAGAGATTGACATCCCAAGGCCGAACAGGGAGCTCACAGTGAGAAATTGTGTGAATGAGTGTCCGAACGGGACGAGAGTTATTGAGACACCGGTAAGAATGATGCCGGCCAGGATCTGGAACCGTTTGTCGACCCGGTCCGCAACCCGCCCGAAGAGGGGTTTTATAGCCGCGATGATCAGGATCTGGACCGCAAAGATGATTCCGGTCTCGTATGCACTCACCTCACGGGAAGCGAGTAAAATTGGAAGGAAGGTCTCGAACGCACCGTAGGCAAAATATGTAGCCATGTCCACAAAGGCCGTTCCTCTCAGTCTCCTGTTTGAGAGAAAAGTCACAAAGCTGTCACGAAACACAGAAAAGGGGAGCTGATTGAGGGGGCCCGACTCCTTCTCGCGATACAACAGGGTCATGATGAACACCGGAACGGCGGCAGCCGCTGCAGCGATATACACGATCCGATATTGGAGAAGCCCGGGACAGAACACGAAGTACGAGATAATAACACCACCGGCAAGCGGGGCGACAGTCCGGCCTATGAGGGTTGCTGAGGAGTACTGGCCGATCATCCCGGCCTTCCGCGCCGGGAACCGTTCGGCAATAATCGCAGACACGCGAGGTCCAAGGATGGCGGTTGCCGTACCATGGAAAAACCGGACAGGGATCAACCAGTATGGGTTAATCACGAGCAGATCGAGGAAGGGAGCAGCGAGAAAAATTGCACCGGATAAGACGAGTATCAGATCCGTTAATTGAGTAAAATCCAGATGTATTTGCCCGGAATTTTGTGGTGTTCTTTATCAGTGTCGGATGACCACAGGGCCAGAGTCGCTGTGTATTTGCCGTAGTTTGTGGAGATGTTTCATCCAGAAATCCAATAATCATACCCGGATTTATTTCAGGTAAGTTTTTTTAAGAGAGATTCGGCATCATCAGGCCGTCGATAATCAAGAGTGAATGGTTTTCCATATCCCATCTTCAACTTTTTCTTCATAATGATCCGAATTTGTTTAAGGGTATATTCAACACCGAATTTCTCGTGGATCAACGTACGGACTTCATCGGTTGTCCATGTGGATTTTTGATTTATCAGTTCTTTTAACTGAGTGAAATCTTCTGGCGAGAGTTTCATCGGTCTTCCTCCTGCATACCGGGGAATAATCCCTTCATATCCATTCTCATTCCACCTGCGTTGCCAGATGTATCCCTCGTTCTTTGTTATTCCAACCCTTTGTGCAGACTCTTCCACACTCATTCCTTCATAGCGGTACTTCACAAAATACAGCCGTTTGAGAATTTTAATGTCTTTTTCCAGAGTTTTAATTCTCGATTCCAATTCATCTACGGTTATATGTCTCTGTATTGGTATCTGTTCAGTCCAGGGCATACATAGAATTGGTATTTGTTGTAGTAAATGTTTAGTTCTTAACTATAATTCTTCCACGGGCCCGGACCTCCCACACAGGAAATTCTCCGGTCAGAGTTCTCTCGCATTGAGCGCGATCTTCCGCAGGATTTTCATGGCCATCCCAGATTCCCCGGTACTGAAATCCCTGAACAAAAAATCATTCATCCTGTGACCGATTCGCTCCATTTCCGGGCGGAGATCTCTGCTTTTTTCCGTAAGATACAGTCGTTTCACCCGCTTATCGTCCTGGTCAGTCACACGGTGGACGAACCCCTCCCCCTCCAGTCTCACAACGGATTTAGCAATCATCGTCTTATCAAATCCCCGGGATAATGCAAGACTGTCCTGGCTGCGGCCTTCCGTCTCGTAAAGGGACATCAGGATCGCAAAATGTCCCCAGCCGATATGGTACGGTGAGAGCTCTCTCGCAAAGGATTTCTGAACCGTACGATAGGTATACGAGATCAATGCTGCAGGCACATCAATATCCCGGATCCACTGGATAACGGTCTCTTCGTCGGTTGATCCCACGGTTACCAGCCCCGGAGATTAGTTGCATAGTCAACTATTTATAGGACATCGGTTCATCCGTTATTATTGGGCATCCAACTATTCAGGAAGGTGGAACAGAATGAAAGTTATCGGATTGTATGCAAGTCCCAAGGGAAAGGACAGCAATACCCTCCGGCTGGTAAATGCCGTGCTGGCTGGTACGAAGGACGAGGGAGCAGAAACAGAACTCGTGGATATCTACTCATTACATATCGGGTATTGCACTGCCTGCGGCACCTGCTATGCAAAGGGGGAGTGTACCCTGCTTGATGATTTCCCGGATCTCTTTGACCGGATGATGAATGCCGACGGAATTGTGCTTGGCGCTCCCAATTATGTTGATTCCGTCCCCGCGCCGATGAAAGCGGTCTTTGACCGGATGTCGGATGCCATCCACTGCCAGATGCTGACCGGAAAATTTGGTTGTTCGGTCTGTACAGCCGGGGGGAGTGGCGAATCCGACGTTGTCGGGTACATGAACAAGGTGCTCATGACGCTTGGTGCAAATGTTGTGGGTGGAATTGGCGTTGCAATCGGCAGGGAATCGTCAGCGCTTGGGAAAGCCGAAAAAGACGCCCGTGAGCTCGGGAAGAGGCTGGCCAGGTCGATCCGTGGTGAAATCTCTTATCCTGAACAGGACGAGGCTCACCGGCAGAGAAGGGAGTACTTCTGCCAGCTTGTGAAATACAACAAGGAAAAGTTTGCCCATGAATATGACTGGTATGTCCGGATGGGCTGGATGAAATAAGCGGGCTGAAATCTGGAAGTGGACTGATATGAAAAGTATCCCCGCAGACAAACTCCGGCTTGATCACGAACCCGTGGCAATTCTCCGGAGTAATACGATGGTGGAGGAGGCAACGGATGGCGTTTCCGGCGGCCCGATCTGGAAAGAGCTTGCGGCAGCGGCGTAAGGTGTGGTAATTATGTCAGATACAGATTTCAGGGAGATAGGGGCACGGCTGAAGTCCGCATTCCGGCTGAATACCCGTCCTCTTGCGGTGTACGGATCTGATGTCCTGCCGCAGGGGATACCCCGACTGGCCGAGGTGAACCGCTGTTTTGCTGTTTCCCTGTACCGGATGGCAACGGGGACAGAGGTTTTCGCAATCTATGTCAGTGCCGACACCAGCGAGGGCTGCTGCATGGGAGGTCTCTATCATACGGGGTATATCCCGGAGCCCGATGACATCAAGTATTTTGTATCGACCGGCAGGAAAGATATCCGCGGTGGAGCGGCAGAATTTTTAAAAGCCAGCCCGGAGCTTGTCGAACGATGTACACTGGCAGCAGGACCGATCCATCCGCCGGGAAAATACCTCATCGTGCAGGCATGTGAGACCCTTCCTGATACCGGGCTGGCTGTCAGGTCCCTGTGCTGCTTTGGTAATGGCGAGCAGATCCGGAACATGGCGGCACTCATACACTTCGACCGGGACGACCCGTTCTCGCCGGTCATCGTCCCGTGGGGTTCTTCCTGTTCGACCTTTATCACGTTCCCGGCGGGCCTTGCGGAGGACACACCCCGCGACACGGCATTCATGGGGCCACAGGATCCGACGCAGAATCATTCCCTTCCCCCGGAGATGATGGCGCTGGGCATTCCAGCAGGGATGGCCGAGAAGATGGTGAAAAACCTGGATTCGTCATTCATCATCCGGAGACCGCAGGTGGCATTTCCCCGCCACAAACCACAAGAGAATCCGGGATACTGACGGGTCCGATGCTTTAACGGCTGATGCCCGCTATTTCATAGCGTAAAAATTCTAAACGGAAAAGATCATACTTGAACCCGACACCCGGAGAGTGAGACTCATCGTACAATCAGACACTGACCCAGGAACGACCACAGATGTGCCGGCCATCTGCCATGTACCCCCGAAACCCGTGAGCGTTGCAGGCAAACGAATCGTGCTGCTGATTGCCGTACTTGCCGGGTTTCTTACCCCGTTTGACGGCTCAGCGGTCAATATCGCACTGCCGGCGATGGGAGCGGAGTTCCACATGGACGCGATCATGCTCTCGTGGATTGCGACCGCGTACCTCCTTGCCGCCGCCCTCTTTTTAGTACCCATCGGAAAGATTGCCGATATCTACGGGAGAAAACGGATCTTTTTGTATGGGATCGCAGTCTTCTCTCTTGCGTCCCTTATCATGACGATGGTCGCTTCCACCAACCTGCTCATTGCGGTCCGGATCATCCAGGGATTCGGCGGTGCCATGATCTTCGGGACGAGCGTCGCCATTCTGACTTCCGTATTCCCCCCGGGTGAGCGGGGGAGAGCTCTCGGGATCTACATCACTGCCGTCTATGTCGGGCTCACGATCGGACCGTTTTTAGGAGGCGTCCTGACCGAGAGCTTCGGGTGGCGGAGCATCTTTTTTGTCAACGTACCCATCGGGATTATGATCTGCCTCCTGGTCCTGTGGAAACTGGAAGGGGAATGGGCCGAGTGCGAGGGTGAGCGTTTCGATCTCATCGGGTCAATCATCTACGCATCGGCCCTGGTCTGCGCGATGTACGGGTTTTCGCTGGTCCCTGCCATCAGCGGCATCGCCCTCATCGCCGCCGGAACCGTCATTGGTATCATCTTTGCCCTGTACGAGATGAGAATTCCCATGCCGGTTCTCGACATGCGCCTCCTGACGCACAACCGGATCTTCGCGTTTTCAAATCTTGCCGCACTCATCAACTACAGCGCGACGTTTGCCGTCACGTTCCTGTTGAGCCTTGACCTCCAGTATACCAAGGGGTTCTCACCGGAGCAGGCAGGGCTGATCCTTATTATCCAGCCGGCTGTCATGGTGGTTGTCTCTCCTGTTGCCGGCCGGCTCTCCGACAGGATCGATTCACAGATCGTTGCATCGACAGGAATGGCGTTTACCGCCTTTGGACTGTTCCTTCTGGTATTTTTGACAGAATTAACCCCCCTGTGGTACATGCTTGCCTGTCTGGTTATGCTCGGCGTCGGCCTTGGATTGTTTTCCTCTCCAAATACAAACGCGATCATGAGCTCGGTGGAAAAACGATACTACGGGGTAGCATCCGGCATGAATGGGACGGTACGGCTTGTGGGCCAGATGCTTTCGATGGGTGTTGCGATGATGCTCTTCTCCCTCATTATCGGCAGAGTCGAGATAACCCCGGAATACTACTCGCAGTTCATCCGCAGCCTTCAGTCTGCATTTGCCCTCTTCACAATCTTCTGCCTTCTTGGGATCGCCGCGTCTCTCAAACGGGGAAAGCGGCAGCCGGTTCCGGGAGTTCCGGTTCAAAAGAAGTAACCGGAACCTCTTTCTGGAATAGATTCCCCCCCGGGATTCTTTTACCACGCTCTCCTTACTGGATCCTTTTCAGCCGGATATAGTACAGCAGGGGGACGAGAATATACACCACCACTCCGTAGGGGATGGACAAAAATGCCAGCACCAGTCCGACGCAGGACAATACCGGAATGATGAGTGTTATTTCAGATCCCCGTCTGATGATAAACGATGAAAGTGAAGGATCCACGAACCGGTGGTTACCGGTGACATATCGCCACTGTAAATGAAAGTGGAGCCCGGTCATCAGCAGATGGATCTCGAGGGCTGTTGCAATGAGCTGGGCGGGCCGGGAGTCGCTGAAGGAGTCTGCTACAACCTGGCTTGCAATCATCGCGACCGTAAGGAACGACAGTCCGACAAGGATGGCGAATTTCCCGTACACCCACATCTCCCGGAATTTCCGTTTCTGCATCAGCACCAGGTACATGAAATGATTCCTGATGGACTCGGGAATTTTCTGAGCTTCTTCACAGCAGGAATTCCCCCCGGCAGGTAAACGACAATCCTGAACTCAGTTTTTTTAGGAAAATCCCGGACAATATCGACAATATACTGCTCTGCCTCGCGGTCCAGTTCCTTCTCATAGAATGGTGCGGGATCAAGTTTATCGATACTTATATTGCAAATTAGTTGCCAAGTCAACAATATCCAATCTCTTCCATTTCAAAGTTAGTTCAACGAGGAAAATCCCAAAACAAAATGGAGACACAAAGAAAATGAAAATTATCGGAATTAACGGGAGTCCCAGAAAAAAGGCGAGTACCACGCTGAAATTAATGCAGGCCGTGCTTGACGGGGCAAAAGAAGCCGGGAGCAAAAACGGAAGTCATCGATATCTGTAAACTGAACATCAATTTCTGTACCGGTTGTTTATCCTGTTTTGAAACCGGGGAGTGCGTCTATGACGATGATGTCGCTTCTCTCCTTGAAAAAATGAAGATGGCCGATGGCATAGTCTTGGGATCACCGGTGTATATTGACAGCGTAACTGCACAGCTCAAACGCTGGATCGACCGGTCTGCCAACTCATATCACTGCATGACCCTTCCTGGTCTTGGAAAATATGGCTATGCAGTCTCCACATCGGGAGGGTTCAAAGAACAGGAAGTTGTTGAATACCTCAACCATGTGATAACCGATTTAGGGGTTGTCCCTATCGGCGGTGTGGGAGTTGCACTGGCCAAAGGGCCGGAAGCATTTGCTGATGCAATGAGCAAAGCGCATGACCTTGGGCGTGATCTTGTCCTTGCCATAAAAAAGGAGAGACGGTTCCTGGAAGGTGAAGCCCGGGTCCAGAAACGGAAGGAAATGTTCAAAAATCTGGTCAATTCAAACAAGGATATATGGCAGTTCCAGTACGAGTTCTGGAAGGACAGGGGAGAGACTAAACCATGAGGATAACGTTTAACCTCTCAATTTGGGCGGGTCATGTGTGAAAGAGATCGCCCGGAGACGGGTGGGGCATTTGCGCCCCCCTCTTGAATTTCAATAAGGAAACAGGTAATCTTGCATGTGTACATATGAGGTGATATGAAAATGGCATCAGTATCATTCAGAGAAATCGGACAGCAGCTTGCGGCAGCATTCCGGCTGAATACCCGTCCCCTTGCAGTGTACGGATCTGATGTCCTGCCGCAGGGGGTACCCCGACTGGCCGAGGTGAACCGCTGTTTTGCGGTATCCCTGTACCGGATAGCAAGCGATACGGATGTGTCAGCGATTTATATCAGTGCCGATACCAGCGAGGGCTGTTGTCCCGGCGGACTTTATCATACGGGGTATATCCCGGTGCCCGATGACATCAAGTATTTTGTATCGACCGGCAGGAAAGATATCCGCGGTGGAGCGGCAGAATTTTTAAAAGCCAGCCCGGAGCTTGTCGAACGATGTACACTGGCAGCAGGACCGATCCATCCGCCAGGAAAATACCTCATCGTGCAGGCATGTGAGACCCTTCCTGATACCGGGCTGGCTGTCAGGTCCCTGTGCTGCTTTGGTAATGGCGAGCAGATCCGGAACATGGCGGCCCTCATTCACTTCGACCGGGACGATCCGTTCTCACCCGTGATTGTTCCCGGGGGATCTGCATGTTCGACCTATATCACGTTCCCGGCAGGCCTTGCGGAAAACACGCCGCGTGACACTGCGTTCATGGGTCCGGAGGATCCGACGCAGAATCATTCCCTTCCCCCGGAGATGATGGCGCTGGGGATCCCCGCAGACATGGCTGTCAGGATGGTAAAAAACCTGGATTCATCCTTTATCGTGAAACGACCGCAGGTAGCGTTCCCCCGTCACCTGGAAAAATGATCCCGCAAAAGCCCCGGATTATTCCGGGTGAAGATACAGAACATGAAGGGCACAGGTGACTGGGCTGCCCACCTGATGCACAGGTGTTACTCTGGTTTCACAGAAACAACAATGCATCCCCGAGAGAACTCATTTTTCATTTCATAAGTTCCGAAAGAACCGTTATGTCCTCCTGCTCCATTTCGCACATGACGCTTGAGACAATCGTTTTCATCAGTTCCTTGATCAGGATCTTCTCAATTTCAGTGAATCCTGAAGTGAGGATCAGGTTCCATTCATTGGAGATCTGATCCATGGCAGGCTTGATATCCCACGCATTAGATGTCAGATAGATTTTGTTAGCCTTTCTGTCACACTCATCCCGGGTACGCGATACATATCCGGCATATTCCAGTTTATCGATCGCACGGGCGATCGTCGCCTTATTAAAGAGCAGCCTTTTTGCGAGTGTCTCCTGGTTTATGCCATCCTCCCGGTACAGTGCACGGAGGAAGGGGGACTGCCCGGTACATAATATTGTACTGCCTGAGTCGTTCCGTACAGTAGGCGGCCTGGGCCCGCACAAGATACGACGTCAACCCTCCAAGCCGGAAATCGTCCGCCATCGCTATCAACCTATCCCTTTGATTATTTATTAGTACTTCTGAGTTATCTCACATACAAAAGGATGCCCGGAAACGAATCCTTAAATAATTAAAGTTGATAAAGCAACCATATAGATTCATCGGGTGAGATGGATCGGATCTTTTTTAGGAGTCATATAGGAGGAGTCATGATGACAGAAGATGTCTCGACGGCAATGGCAGCGGTCGAACGGTGGATAGGGAACCCGGTCTCGCGAGCCTGCCTCCGGTTTGTCACAACTCATGATGAATGCGGAGACCGGTTATCGAACGGGATTGAGTACTATCTTGGCAGTACAAAACCGCTGTGCTGGAAATGCAGGCTGGCCGGAAAAATTGTGGGGTATACCCTGCAGAAGGGCAGCTCACTGTTTGGTGTCAGCAGCGACGATATCAAAAGAGGACTGGCAGAGCCAGTCTTCAGACGGGGGCTCATGAACGTGCTCAACGGTATCGCACGGTACGGAGTCACCCGGCCTCAGATCGTCAACGCACCGTTCCTGGTGATCTGGGATTTCACCCATATGTGTAACCTGCAGTGCAAACACTGCTACCAGGATGCGCAGCGGGCACTCCCCGATGAACTGGATACCCATGAGGCGAAACAATTGATTTGTGATCTGGCCGATGCCGGGGTCGTCGTTATCGCATTCTCTGGTGGTGAACCCCTCATGAGAAAAGATTTCTTCGAGATCGCGGCCTGTGCCCGTGACCGGGGTATGTATGTTGCACTGGCAAGCAACGGGACAATGATAACCCCGGAAGTTGCCGGCCGGCTCAAGGAAACCGGCGTAGCTTATGTGGAAATCTCGCTTGACGGGAAAGATGCGGCACACCACGATGCCATGCGGGGTATCGATGGTGCTTTCGAGCGGAGCGTTGCCGGGATCAAAAACTGTGTCCGGGAAGACCTCTACACCTGCAGTGCCACGACGGTGACGCAGGACAATTATGACCAGATCCCGGAAATCCACCGGCTTGCACAGGATCTGGGTGTGCCCCGGGTCATCTGTTTTAATTTCATCCCGACCGGGGGTGTGGAAATGGCAGATAAGGATATAACACCCTGCCAGCGGGAAGACCTCCTCAAATTCCTCCTGGCAAAAAACGTACCGGGTCAGACGCCCGAGGTGCTCTCCACCGCCCCGCAATTTGCCCGGGTCGCCCTCCAGATAGATGAGGATTCCGGTGTGCCGGTGAGGCACTTCCATCTTGGCGCTAAACTCAAGGGCAGGACCCGGATGCTTGCGGATTTTATCGGAGGCTGCGGAGCCGGCAGGCTTTACTGCTGTATCGAACCACAGGGGGATGTCCAGCCCTGTGTCTTCATGCCGATTAAAGTCGGGAATATACGGGAACAGCCGTTCCTGGACATCTGGCACACTGCGCCGGCACTCAAAAAGCTCCGGGACCGCGACTGCCTGACCGGCGCCTGCCACTCGTGCGAGAACAAGTATATCTGCGGCGGGTGCCGGGCATGGGCATATTTCCATGATCTTGCCGCACCCGACCCCGGGTGTGTCAACAACCAGAACGCGTGGGATACCCTCAGGCACGGGGCATCCGGTTCTAAAAGGAGCTCCCAACCGAAACCGCTTGGAAATGAACGCTCTTTCCCGGTGAAAGCAACATGACCCGGGTCGTCTTTGTCAACCCTTTCGATTCATCCATTTCGACCCGGGGGCTCGGACTCAAGGCGCCGCCCCTGCATCTCATGTATCTTGCCGGCGCGGTTGAACAGGCAGGATTTTCTCCCCACATCATCGATGCAAACCTCCTCAACGCCACGCCGGACAAGGTAACCGGGATTATCGAAGGACTGCACCCGGATCTCGTCGGGCTGACCGCAACGACCGCGACTATCTCACGAGTTTTCCAGTACATTAAGAAGATTCGCGATGTTCTCCCGGAGTGTTTCATTTTCATCGGGGGACCTCACGTTACCTTCCTCCCAGCGGAGACCCTAGCCGGATGCCGTGAACTCGATGCCGTTGTTATCGGCGAAGGTGAGGAAACTGTCGTTGACCTGGTCAAATCCTTCTCAATAACAGACCCCCGCTGGCCGGATGCGGTCCGGGGAATTGCGTGCCGGCACAAAGACGGGGATACCGAACGGATCGTCGTCACACCGGCACGTCCATTGATCCGTGACCTGGATACACTACCGTTTCCCGCCCGCCATCTTGTCCCCTACAACGAATACAAATTGTTTGACAACGATGCAGGGGCCGGGTTTATGATCACCAGCCGTGGCTGCACGTTTGCCTGCAACTACTGCTCCTCATCGCACCTGATGGGAGGAAAGTTCCGGGCGCGGTCCCCAAAGAATGTTGTCGACGAAGTGGAGGAACTCGCCGTGAAATACCATGTCGCCAACCTTGAGTTCCTTGACGATAATTTTATGCTCAACCACTCCCGGGCACTTGCGATCGGTCGTGAGATACGGGCGAGGGGGCTGGATGTATCCTTTGTCGCATCGTCCCGGGTGAACGAGGTAAACCCGGAGGTGCTCAGGGAGTTAAAACGTGCCGGGATGTCAACGATCTATTACGGTGTCGAATCCGGATCCATGAAAACCCTTGAGCTAATGAACAAGCGGATCACGTTATCCATGGCGGAGGATGCAGTCAGAACTGCAAAAGACTGTGGTATCAGCGTGCTTACTTCGTTCATTCTTGGATACCCGGGGGAAACGTATGAGGATATGGATGCAACGATCCGGTTTGCGATCCATCTCGATCCTGATTATGCGCAGTTCACCATTCTCACCCCGTACCCGGGAACCCCGATCTTCCGGGAATTAAAAGAGAAAAATCTTCTTGCCACCGATGACTGGGATCGCTATACGGTAACTGATCCTGTCATCCGGTACGAATCATTCGGGCTTACACCACAGCAGGTATCCCGCAAACTCACGGAGGCCTACCTGCGGTTCTACCTGCGCCCCGGTTACCTGCTCCGGCGGCCCGGATTATTGAAATCGGTGTTATTCGGGTTGTACCACGGCTATATCAGGCCTGCATTTTGCCGTTCCGACCCTCAGGGCTGGTACCGGAATTTACCTGCGGGGAGATGAGATGGTGTATCTTTTCGGAAAAATTGCCTGGAAGACAAATCCCGGAAAGCCACCCATGGAACGGCGAGCGGCCCGCAGGTATGCGAAGTACAGGCAATGGATCCCGGACCATGGCTATTGACCCCCGGTACGGTGATAACCATGGATCTCCTTCCCCTGTGGCCTTCCTGCGGCGTGATACTCCGGCAGGACCAGGGGCAGTAACGCAACGCAAAGGCATTGATTACAAGTGGATCGTACTCTCGATTACAACAGTCGAGATGTTCATGGTGTCCGTGAACGGTAGCATCACCCTCATCTCGCTCCCTGCTATTTTCAACGGGATCAATATCGATCCGTTCACCTCTTTCCAGTATATACTCTGGATGCTGATGGGATACGGGATCGTGACCGCCACTCTCGTCCTCAGTTTTGGGCGGCTCTCGGACATGTACGGGCGGGTACGGCTCTACAACATCGGGTTTGCGATTTTCACGGTCGGCTCCACCCTCCTCTTTTACACACCTAATACCGGTGATGCAGGTGCAATCGAAGTCATCATCTTCCGGCTCATCCAGGCAGTCGGCGCGGCGTTGCCTCCGCTATGATATCGACCCTGATGAACTCCGGTTTTATCCTCTCCATGGGGATGTTCTTTACGATCATTGTCGTGGGACTTACGAGTTCGTTTCCCCCGGTGCTCTCGGTGGCGCTGTCGGCTGCCAATGCAACGCCGCTCATCCCCGCTATGAGTGCGATACCCCCGACCGGCGCATTGTTCGCGGCATTCCTTGGCTACAACCCGGTCCAGATTATCCTCGTTGGTCTCTCCCCGGCCCTGCCTGCCACGATCGCGCCTGCAAGCATTGCCACCCTCACCAGCGGGGCATGGTTCCCGACGACGCTCGCACAGGCGTTCATGCCCTCGCTTGTCCTCTCGTTCTATATCGGGGCGGGTCTTTCCTTTGTCACCGCGCTGCTCTGTGTGATGCGAGTTGACAAGTACGAGGAGAAGACCGACGGAACCGGACGGGATGGCGGCAGCAGTGCCGATCCGCAAGAGGTATCTGGAGAGAAAACATAACGCAGGAACGGTTCGCTTAAAAAGAGAGGAGGAATCGTATGGAAAAAGATCTATTGTTTGGCAGGATCCTGATTGCAACAGATGGCTCCGAGAAGAACCGGGCCGCGATTGACGAGGGATTAAAGATTGCCCGTGCGACCGGGGCTGCCGTGTATGCGGCATACGTGATCGACACCCGGGTGTTTGAATCCGCGTCCTCGGATATCCCCCTTGGGGATACCTACCGCATCTTCAAGGATGAGGCAGAGCAGGCGTTTGCATGGATAAAATCCCAGGCCGGCACTATGCACGTGGAGATATCCCTCTTGGAGGGGCATCCTGCAGATGAGATCGTGAAATTTGCCGTGAAAAAAAAGATCGATTTGATCGTGATCGGCACGCAGGGAAAAAGGGGGCTGGAGCGCCTGCTTCTCGGCAGCGTGGCAGAAGAGATTATACGCTCTGCTCCCTGCAAGGTTCTTGTGGTGAAGTAACAGGATAGATTCCCCTCTTTACGGTTTATTTGTATAAAAGGTAAATAATCGATAAAATTAACGGCTCTGTGGCATCGGGCACTCGCCATTGGAGCCTGTAGACAAAGGGGAACATAATGACGGGTGCCATGGGAAAACCTCAGCAACGAGAGGGCTGTATGGGTATTTATCGGATTGGATCCCGGTGGAGTCCGGAATGAGTGGTGGAGATCATGATTTCCTGACCGTTTTCTTGGAGGGTCTCATGCAGCGGCTGTCCTCCTGACCTGTTTGAAGATACTTCCCACCCCATTCCAGCATAGCCTCCATGATTGGCTGGAGTGCCTTGCCCCGCTCCG
The DNA here is from genome assembly GCA_002509485.1 of Methanolinea sp. UBA477. Taxonomy (GTDB): domain Archaea; phylum Halobacteriota; class Methanomicrobia; order Methanomicrobiales; family Methanospirillaceae; genus SD8. Next base: position 4,049 of record DAWO01000104.1, on the reverse strand, counting down.
ACAGAGAGTACTCGACCCGGGGTGGGACCTCAGGGTAAACCTCCCGCCCGATGATGGCGTGTCGTTCGAGGTCGCGGAGGTGCGTGGTGAGGGTCTTGGAGTTGACCCCGCACATCCTTCCCTGGAGTTCGGTGAACCTGAGTTTCTTTGTGCGAAGGTGCCAGATGATGATGAGGTTCCACTTGCTTCCCAGGATATCTACAATGCTGTCGATGCTGCATTTCGAAGTCTTTTCACATTTCATGAGGTTTCCTTCAATGCTTACTTTTTGGAAATACTGTTACAAAAACACTTCTGGTGTATATAATAAACTCTACGTAAAACTGATTCTGGTGGAATGTCCATGACCATAAACGTTGATTCAGATACATGTACCCGGTGCGGCATCTGCTCCGAAATCTGCCCTTTGTCGATCATAGGACAGGTCGATGAGGAAACGTTGCCCCGCGTTGCGGAAGGGATATCGGGAATGTGCATCTCCTGCGGCCACTGCGAGGCGTTCTGCCCGACCGAAGCGCTCACGCAGTCCCTTGCTCACGAATCCCGAACCGGGAGCCAGGGAGAGGCATGCGGAGAAATTTCACCGGATAAACTTGGTGTCTACCTGAAGAGCCGGCGCTCTATCCGGAAGTACCAGCCCGAACCGGTCGGAAATGAGACGATCGAAGCCCTCCTCGATGTCGCACGGCAGCGTCCGGGGGCAACAGCCAGCTGGTCGAATGGCTCGTTATCCACGACCCTGAGAAAGTCCAGAAAGTCGCCGGCCTCATTGTCGAATGGATGCGGGAACTTGTGAACAGCAACCACCCAATGAGCGGAATTTTCTCGAATCGCATCGCATCATGGGAGAGTGGCATGGATGGCATCTGCTGGGGAGCGCCCCATCTGCTCATCCCCCATATTCCGGAAGAGAGCCCGACCGCGCCGACCGATGCCATTATTGCTCTCACCACTGTGGATATCGCCGCTCCTGCATTCGGGATCGGGATGTGCTGGGCAGGTCTTGTCAACATGGCATCCCACACGTACAAGCCCCTTCAGGAGTACTATACCCTCCCGAAGGGGAGGATACCCGCGCACGCGATGATGTTCGGGTACCCCCGGTACACTCCGCACCGGATCCCACAGAGGAATCCGCTTAAAGTTACGTGGAGGTAATGGGCAGGAGGAAGTCAACATGCCAAAAGTTATCGCATTCAACGGAAGTCCCCGGAAGGAGGGGAACACGTCCATCCTTATCGGGCATATCTTCGGAGAGCTTGAGAACGAGGGAATAGAAACCGAGCTGATACAGGTCGGCGGGACGATGATCCATGGGTGTACAGCCTGTATGAAGTGTTTTGAGAACAAGGACGGGCACTGTATCTTCGATGATGACATTGTCAACATCTGCATCGACAAGATGGTTGAAGCAGATGGAATCATCCTGGGCTCTCCGGTGTACTTCATGGACGTCACCCCCGAGATGAAGGGGCTGATCGACCGGGCGGGTTTTGTCTCCATGGCAAATGGTGGCGGCCTCTACCGTCGCAAAGGGGGGACTGCCGTTACCGCAGTGCGAAGGACCGGGGGAGTACGAACCATTGATTCCATGCTCCACTTTCTGCTCGCCACCGGGATGATCGTCCCGGGTTTCCCTGTCCTCGGAGTTGGGAGGGAGATCGGGGACGTTAACCAGGACGAGGAAGGTATTGCACGTGCTCGGGATGCCGGGAAGGACATGGCATGGCTCCTGAAGACGATGGAGAAAGTAAAAGGTTCCCGAGATCTCGGACGCGTTGGAATCTGAAAATACTACGAACGAGTAGACTGAAAAAGTTGAGGGAAACCATGACAAATGTAATCGCAATCAACGGGAGCCCGCGGAAGACGTGGAATACCGCGATGCTGCTCGAACGCGCCCTCCAGGGAGCGGCGTCAGTGGGGGGAGAGACCGAACTCATCCACCTCTACGATCTGGATTTTAAAGGGTGCACCAGCTGCTTTACCTGCAAACTTGTAGGTGGGAAAAGCTACGGGTGGTGCTCGGTTCAGGACGATCTGACCCCTGTTCTTGAAAAGATCCAGGATGCCGATGCCTTCATCCTCGGTTCTCCGATCTACTTGGGAACGGCCACCGGTGAGATGCGGTCTTTCCTGGAACGGCTGGTCTTCCCGTATCTGGTCTATGACCCCGGGCGATCCACCCTCTTTCCAAAAAAGATCCCGACCGCGTTTATCTACACTATGGGTGCGGACGAGGGCCGGGTAAAGGAGATGGGATATGAAATGCAGTTCCGTCTGACAGAAATGCTCCTTGAGCGGATCTTTGGGGCCTCCGAATCACTATTGGTGACCGATACCTTGCAGTTTGATGATTATTCAAAATACGTGTCATCGGCGTTTGACACAGCTGCAAAGGCACAGAGACACCGTGTGGTCTTTCCGGAGGACTGCAAAAAGGCGTTTGCCTTAGGAAAACGGCTTGCACAGGCCGGCAATAATGTGCCGAGGAGATAAAACCCGGGCAGGAATGCGAGGGAACACGAGAATCCCGTTCAAGTATTTCACAATGGTGCTGTTACGTTTATGGTTGGTGATCGATTTTGTCACTTCGGAAGAATTTGCATACTAACCGCAGACGCGATCTGGATCACGGATATCGGTGATGTACAATGTTATACAGGAAAATGAAAAAGGCTGCACCTGAACTTTCCATCCTCGGATTTGGGTGCATGAGGCTTCCTACGAAGGATAACGGACAGATTGACGAGGCCCTTGCAACCGGAATGATTAGGTACGCGATCGACCAGGGTGTGAATTATGTCGATACCGCATATTCCTATCATAACGGCGAGAGCGAACCGTTTGTCGGACGGGCACTTGCCAAAGGATATCGCGAAAAGGTGAACCTCGCGACCAAGCTCCCGAGCTGGCTGATCAAGTCCCGGGAGGACATGGACGGGTACCTTAACGAGCAGCTCGGCCGGCTCAGGACCGACCATATCGATTTTTACCTCGTGCATGGGCTCAACCAGCAGTTCTGGGAGAACCTCTCGGGGCTCGGTGTCACGGACTTTCTTGACGACGCAATCGCCGATGGCAGGATACGGTACGCCGGCTTCTCGTTCCATGACAACACGGCGCTCTTCAGGCAGATCGTGGACAGTTATGACTGGACATTTGCCCAGATCCAGTACAATTTCATGGATGAGCACCGTCAGGCAGGAACAAAGGGCCTCGAATACGCGGCAAAGAAAGGGCTTGGCATCGTGGTCATGGAACCGATCCGGGGCGGCCTGCTGGCGAGGGATCTCAAGGGGATCTCAGAGATCTGGCAGACGGCAAAAGTCCACCGTCCCCCTTCCGCATGGGCGCTCCGCTGGGTCTGGAACCATCCGGAAGTGACCGTTGTCCTCTCTGGTATGTCGACCCCTGAGCAGGTCCGGCAGAATGTTGCCCTTGCTAAAACCGGGTTTGCGGACTCACTCACGAGAACAGAACTCTCCCTGTTTGGAAAAGTCAGGAAAGAGCTGGAAAAACGGATCATAATCCCCTGCACCGGGTGCAAGTATTGCGTGCCCTGCCCGAATGGTGTGAGCATCCCCGAGTGCTTCGAGATGTTTAACCAGGGGCATATATATGAGGACAAAGAGCAGGCCCGGCAGCATTATTCAATGGCCCTCGGTGGTTTCTTCGATGGTATCCCACATTACGCATCGCTCTGCAAGGAATGCGGGGAATGCGAGGAGAAATGCCCCCAGAGCCTCCCGATCCGCGAGAATCTGAAAAGAGTGGAGGAATATTTCGGGAAATGATAAAGCCGGATCTTTCATCCGTTGATTCTGGTGCGTTATCGTGACTTTTAAATACTAGAAAAGTATTGATTACGATGAGGTCATTCTCTATAAGTCTCGTTAATGCACCAGAACCGATCCTTCAATAGTCGCTATAATCCTGTTTTAGATCAGGTCTTCTACAGAGCCTGTATTTGGGCCATTCATCATCCACCGTGATATCGTTCCATTGGATTATGATATCTTTTGATATCTCCCAAGGAAACCAATTAT
>DAWO01000044.1:10266-13739 GCA_002509485.1 Methanolinea sp. UBA477 | reverse complement strand
GAGTAATCTGTGGCGAATCAAGAGCAAGGGTGGTTCCGGCGTACCATGTCCCGATATCTTTCATTACCAGTGGTCTGATAATCCGGTTGAGTGCAAGTGCAGTCACCATTGCAGCATCTGAGTCATTAAGGACCTCATGAAGGTATTGATCCAGTTTCAGGTCATGCATGATCTGCGTGAGGAGCATGACTGATCCATGGTCGTAGGCAGAGCGGATGGTTATGGTTTTGGTATTTTTCCTGATCTTTTCCCTGACTTCTTGTGGTGCATCCCGCATACGAACGGGCTTTCCGTCAATATTCCGTCCAAGATATTTGGAGTTTTTATATCGAGTTTGTTTTGATACCGGGTCGTAGTATGGTGTTTCTTCGTACCAGTATTCTCTTCCGCCAGATTTTTTGATCCTTCGAACAGGCTCCATAGTGTGCCCATATAATAATAGGCACATTATAGTATAAAGTACTTTCGATTACAAGACCATATCGAGGAGAAAATGAGGAAATAGATGCTTATATGAGATCCTATTGTGATCCAGTGCCTACAAAAACCGGGAGTTCAGGGTAGGATTCAGAACCCCCCCTATACAGTCCCTATCGCCTTTCTGGGGTTCGCTCCACCGATAAGGCACTGCCCCGGGGAGTGTCTACATATTCCGGTATCCTTATTGTACCGACAGGAGTGTTGGCATCCCCTCTGTACCCCTTGCAGAAAATAACCTCTTGGCAGGCTCCGGTGAATACTCTATAAAACCAAAATAGAAAGAAAAAAAGCCCTTAAAATCCAAGATACGCAGTCCGTATCTCGTCGTCATGCAGGAGAACCTGTGCGTCTCCTTCACGGATTATCCTGCCGTTTTCCAGGATGTAGGCCCGGTTCGAGATCTCAAGGGCATGCTCGACATTCTGCTCGACCAGGAGGATCGAGAGACCGTCCTTGTTCAGTCTCGCGACGGTATCGAGCACATTGCCCACCAGCAGGGGGGAGAGTCCAAGGGACGGCTCATCAAGGATCAGCATCAAGGGCTGCGCCATGAGTGCCCGTGCGATCGCGAGCATCTGCTGTTCTCCACCCGAGAGCGTCCCTGCGAGCTGGGTCTTTCGTTCCTTCAGGACAGGGAAGAGCTCGAAGATCTCTTCGAGGTCCCGTGCGTCACCGGATCTGGAATATCCGCCGAGTTCAAGGTTCTCTGCGACGGTCATCTTCGGGAAGAGCTCCCTCTTCTCTGGGACCAGCGAGAGCCCCTTCTTCACCACGTCGTAGGGGTGCATGCCGGTCACATCCCTGCCATTGAAGACCACATTTCCTTCGATCCTTGGGACGAAGCCGAACAGGCTCTGGACGAGCGTGGTCTTGCCTGCACCGTTTGTGCCGAGAAGCGTGACAATCTCGGCGTCACCTACCGAAAGTGATACGTCCCAGAGAATCTGAAGATTGGAATAAAAAGCATTCAGGTTCGTGACTTCGAGCATATACCGGGTCACCTAGAATGCATATCGCTCGCCAAGATATGACTCGATTACCCTGCGGTCCCTGACCACTTCGTCGGGACTTCCCTCGGCGATCTTCTCGCCATGGTCAAGGACGACGATCCGGTCCGATACCCCGAGGATCACCCGCATGACATGCTCGATCATCACGATGGTGATCCCGCTCTCACGGAGATCGTGAATGAGCCCGATCGCTTCTGTCCCCTCGCTCGGGTTTAATCCTGTCATCAGTTCATCAAGGAGAAGGATCTTTGGCCGTGATGCAAGCGCCCGTGCGAGCTGGGTCCGGCGAAGCTCTATGACGTTCAGGTTTGCGAGCGGCTTGTCAATCCCGTCTCGAGGGAAACCGACACGTTCGAGATGCGTGGCGGCCTCCTCTTCAGCTGAATCCATGCTGATTCTCCGCCCGTTGCCAAAGAGAGAGCCTATCATAACGCATTCCCGTGCAGTCATGCCAGGGAAGGAACTGGTCTGCTGGAATGTCTTTGCAATCCCCTTCTTGCAGATCCGGTCCATGGAAAGGCGGGAGATATCCTCCCCATGGTAGAGAATGGATCCCCCGTCAGACCGGTAAATGCCTGAGATAAGATTGAGAAGTGTTGTCTTTCCTGCTCCGTTGGGTCCGACAAGGCCAAGGATCTCACCTTCACGTACGGACATGTCCACGTTGTTTACGGCGACGAGACCTCCGAATTTTTTGGATACGCTCTGTACTTCCAGCACGGCTACTCCACCTTGCGAATAATTGACATGGTATATGTTAGCATATAACACTAATAAAAGTACTGTTCCTGCAATACAGAACGGTTGGCCAGGAGACGTCTGAATCATTCACTGAAAGCCGGGGTGGAGTCAGAAAGGCTGATTGCATTCTTCTCCTGAACGGTTTTTCCATGCCTCGGTGGCACCCCGAACCATATCTCGGAAAAAAAATTGACAGTATGAAAACGGCCGGAGGCGTCTTTCATATCTACTTGGCCGTCTCCGAAATTTCATCTATCAGGATTCACCGGGACTGAACCAGTCAGGAAGTACGAAGTCATCCTGAGCCAGATCGTCGGGCCACACGATGACCGGCCTCAAACCGTTCTCTGTCTCGTTCCAGCGGAGCTGCTCCATGTAGAGCCTGAACTGCGCCTCCCGGAAGTCGGGGGTGAACGCTATGTTGCCTCCTTTCATATACTCGATTATCTCGGGCATCTCGAGTGCGTCAAGGGCATCCCTGACTTTAGCCTTGTCGAGTGTCCCTGCGTCCTCGACCGCTTTCGCTGCGATGTAGACTCCTTCATATGTCGATGCACCCATCATTCCCGGAAAGCCGCTCCACATCGTGTCAAAGTCGGTGATGAACTTCTCGATGGAGTCCTGTACCTCGCCTTTCGGGACTGTGTAGGGGCTAAAGCGTGTCTCAATTATCGAATATTCCCCGAATTTTCCGATCCCACTGTAATAATCCGGGTCGTCATTGCACTCGACGGCAAGGAATATGGCATTCAATCCCACGTCACGCCGTGCCTGTGTGACCATGGGGATCTGTTCGTTTAAGAATGCTGCAGGATAGATCACATCGGGCTTTGCTGCCTTGACCGATGTGAGCACTGTCCGAAAATCGGTCTCGCCCATCCTGAATGTCTCGTCTGCAACCACGATCACCGGGAGATTCTCCGATTCTATCGTACGCATGACTGCTTCCTGGACTCCTTTTCCATAGGGACTGTCCTGGTAGACAAGCGCCAGCCGGAGCGGCCTCTCCTCGGAAAATCCAAACTTCTGGTTGATCGCCGGGCGGATCACGTCGCTTGCAAAGATCGTGGTCTGCATCCCGTAGTCATCTGTCGTGGGGCAGTGATGGAATATGTTCGTGGTATCCACGTCTGTCCTGTGTGTGATGATCGGGCTTGATGCACCGGTCACGATGTAGGGAACCCCGTGCTCGGTTGCGATGGACTGGTGTGCTGATACAACAGCGCTCGAGAAGCCGCCAAC
>DAWO01000044.1:0-10237 GCA_002509485.1 Methanolinea sp. UBA477 | reverse complement strand
ATTGATCTCGTCTGCTGCGAGCGCACCGGATTGCCAGATGTCCTTTCCGGTTGTGCTGGCGCCCCCAGTCATGGAGGCCACGATACCAATCTTTAATTCATCGACGTGTGCCTGCTGTTCGGTACACCCTGCAATGCACAGCGCGGCGATAAGAAGTATACTGCATACAATGATTCTTGGATCCATTGCTATGCTATAACATAGCATAGTTAATTAATATTTCTTTTTATTTACAAAATCAAATATTAAAATCAGGATATCCGGTCCGGATACAAAATATTATCAGAGTTCGTCTCTCTCCTCTGGTAGGAAACAGGATGCATACCAGAGATCATGCCAGGAACAATGATTCCACTGCAGACGAAATGGCAGAGCTCTTCACCCGCTGCGAGTTCGCAAGGCTCCTCGGTATCCAGGTGCTTGAGTTGTGGCCGGGTGGCGCAAAGGTGGCGATGGACATTACAGACAAGCGAAACCCGCTCGGGAATGTGCACGGAGGAGCAGTATTCTCACTTGCCGATCATGCATTCGGACTTGCTGCAAATTCCGGCGGGATACAGGAGGTCGCACTCTCTGCCCAGATCACGTACATCTCCCCGTCGACGGGAAGGCTCGTGGCCGTCGCAGAAAGGATCTCGGAAAACAAGGACGGATCGGTTGTATCTGTCAGGGTATGGGACGGTGAACGGCTGGTTGCCACCTTCGAGGGTATCGGCATCAGGTTGGCACAGGGAAAAAAAGGCAGGGATAAATAAAANNAAAATTATCCCTGATTTTGGTCTTTTTATTCACTCTACCCTTTGAGGATATCAGCTCTTTTTCGCCCGTGTCTCCATCCATTCCCTGATCCTCCCTGGAAGGGAGATGAGTCCCTTCGGGAGGAATATGATGATTAGGACCAGCAGTATCCCGATGACGATGTAGCGGGCATACGAGATTCCAAGCGACTGCAGGCCATCCCAGAGAAGAGTGATCACGACCGTCCCGATGACCGGGCCCGCAAGCGTCCCGAGCCCGCCACTGATGGAATAGATCACCGGCCAGAACGAGATATCGACCCCGAATATCTCTGGAGTGATATATCCCATGTGGTGTATCTCCAGGGCCCCTGCCACTCCCGCGAAATACGCGCTCGTCATGAATGCGAAAAGCCGGTATTTCACGGGATTTATTCCTGCAGCCCGTGCTTCGAGCTCGTTTTCGCGGATAGCGGCAAATGCAAGGCCGATACGGGAGCGGAGAATGATAGCGAACAGGACGATTACCAGGACCGTTATTGCCAGGATCGAGTAATACTCGATGAGGAGGTAGTTTGGAATGCTGCTCGAGAGCAGGCGGGGTGAAGCGATACCGTCCCAGCCGCCTGACCAGGCCGAGAACTGGCTCACCATGAGCGTCTGTATGATGATCGCAAAGCCGAATGTCACCATTGCCAGGAACCACTCCTTCAGGCGGACGCAGATGGCGCCGATGAAGAGCCCGACGAGGGCTGGGAGCCCGGCTCCGATGAAGATCGTGATATACGGGGAGAGACCGGTGGCAACCGCGATGAGCGTGGATCCGTACCCGCCAAGACCGAAGAAGGCCGCATGTCCAAGAGATCCCTGCCCGGTATAGGTCAGGAAGTTCCAGGCCGAGGAATAGATGATGAAGACCAGCATCAGGATGAGCACGGTGAGGATGTAGAGGTTTGCCCCGAGCAGGAAGGGAATGACCGCTGCAGCTGCGAGGGCGGCAAGTTGCATCAGGTTTCTCCTGTTTTTGAGATCTATCATGGGATCACTCCGATGACTCTCCGAAGATCCCCGTCGGCCTGACTATCAATACGAGTATCAGGATCAGGAAGGAGATCGCGTCTTTCCATGCACCGCCGAGGGTAAAGATCGCAAAGTTCTCGGCAATTCCATAGATCAGTCCCCCGATGATCGCCCCGGGAATGCTCCCAAGCCCCCCGATGATGACGATTGCGAAGGCCTTGATTGCCGGAAGGGATCCCATGTAGGGATTGAAGACCTGCCCGCTCACGGCCCACAGGGTGCCTGCCGCTCCGGCAAGCCCCGCACCGATGCCAAAACTGATCATATCCATCCGCTCGACGTTTATCCCCATGAGCATCGCACCCTTCCTGTTCTGGCTGGTTGCCCGCATCGCCCTCCCATGAGTCGTCTTCCGCAGGAAAAGATATAGGGCGACAAGGATTGCGATGGTCGTGATGATGATGATCAGGTAGTCAAGCGGCATATTCACGCCAAATACCGATATGGTGATGCTCTCGTACGGGCTGTGAATGATCCTCCATTCATCGGTCCAGATGATCGCCGCCGCGTTCTGGATGATGTAGATGAGGCCAAGGCTGATGAATATCTCGTTCAATTTCCCAGTGCCGAGAATTGGCCTGAAACAGAGCCGCTCGATCATGACTCCCAGGACGATGAGGATGGGTACCGATGCGGCGAGCAGGACGTAGGGATTGAAACCCGATATGGTAAAGAACGTGAACGTGACGAATGCCCCGAGCATGAGCACTTCACCGTGTGCGAAGTTCACGATCTTCATCACGCCAAAGATCAGGTTCAGTCCTGTCGCCAGGAGTATGTAGATGCACCCCGCGTAGAGTCCCCAGATGACCACCTGGAGTGCAATGTCCGGACTCACCACCATGTATCTCCCTTGAATCTTTCGGAATAATAAATAATTGGAAAAATTATTTCTTCCCTGGTTCGAACCAGTCGGGAAGGACAAGATCTGTCTCTTTCAGAGATGCTGGCCAGACGATCTTCGGTCTTGTCTCCTTGAGTTCATCGTCCCAGAAGAGCTGCTCCATGTACAGGTCGAACTTGCTCTCCCGGTAATCATCGGAGAAGCGGATCGTCTGGTCCTTCATCGCCTCCACAATCTGGGGCATCTCCACCTGTGCTATCGCATCCCTGACTTTTGCCTTGTCGAGTGTCCCCGCATCCTCGACAGCCCGGGAGGCGATGTAGACCCCTTCGTAGGTTGCAGCTCCCATCATGCCGGGGAACCCTCCCCACTTCTCGTCGAAATCCTCGACGAACTTCTCAACCGATGCCTCTATCGGACCTTTCGGAACGGCATAGGGGGAGAAGCGGCTCTGGACGATTGAATAATCACCGTACCTCCCGACGCCGCTGTAGTAGTCGGGGTCGTCATTTGGCTCGACCGCGATGAAGATCGTGTTCATACCAACGTCCCTCCTCGCCTGGGTCACGGCCGGGATCTGTTCGTTTAAGAATGCCACGACGTACACGACATCCGGGTCCGAATTCTTGACACTGGTCAGTACAGTCCGGTAATCGGTCTCGCCCATCCTGAATGTCTCTTCTGAGACAACCTCGATATTCAGGTTCTCCTGTGCGATGGTGTTTTTGATGGCCTCCTGCTGCCCTTTGCCATACGGGCTGTCCTGGTAGAGGATTGCCAGCCTGAGAGGACGGTCGGCAGAGAACCCGAATTTATCATTGATGGCCGGTCGTATGGTATCGTCAATGAAAAGAGTCGTCTGGCCGCCCGAATCGTCCGTTGTCGGCGCATGGTGGAACATGTAGAAGGTATCCACATCATCCCGCCGTGTGATTATCGGGGTTGAGGCTCCGGTGATGATATAGGGGACCTTGTGTTCGGCGACGATGGACTGGTGGGCCGAGACAACCGCACTTGAGAAGCCGCCTACCAGCACGTCCACGTTATCCTGCGTGATAAGCCTGGAGACCGCTCTCTGGCCACCTTCGCGCGTGGACTCGTCGTCACCCTGGACCAGGCGGATGGGGATCTTCGTCCCGAGCTCCTCGACGTATACGCCGCCCGCGGCATTTATCTCGTCAGCGGCAAGAACGGCGGACTGCCAGACATCTTTTCCGGTTGTGCTGGCGGCCCCGGTCATGGAAGCCACGACACCGATCTTCAACTCGTCTCCACTTGCCTGCTGTTCGGTACACCCTGCCATGAAGGCAAAACCGATGATCAGCACGGTTGCAATTGCCAATAATTTCTTCATTCCACGTCCATCCTTGACATGTATGCCATGTTATAGCATGACATAGTTGGTGGGAGTGAAAAATAAAGATTGCTATTCGACCGCTGGTTTCAATAATCGATTATTTACCATTAAATTGACCAGATAGCAGGCAATTTGGAATCAATGCGGGTTCATTTCCAGGGGTTCGGTACAGGGCATTCATGCCGGGTTACACATAAAATCGAGATTATTATCTAGAATCAGGTGCAAATATTTCATTTCATGTTCGGGCTTCCTGATATCACAATATTTACCGTGGGTTTTGCGGTGGCTCTCATCGTCTTTCTCCTTGTCCTGTGGGCCTTCAGATTCAGGGAGGTCTCCGGATGGTAGATCCCCTCGAGATCGTCATCGTGGGACTCTATCTCTGTATCCTGCTTGGAATCGGGATCGTCGCCTCAAAAAAGATCAAGAACTGCGACGACTTTATCTGCGCCGGCAGGTCACTTGGCTTCTGGCTCTTTCTCGTCCTCATGATCGGGACGGTGTGCAGCGGTATGTCCCTTCTTGGCGTAAGCGGGTTTGGGTACCTCTCGGGATGGCCCGGGATATGGGAACAGCTCTTCGTTCCCCTCGCAATCTCGTTCTGTGTCATATTTTTTGGTGTAAAGCTCCAGCACATTGGAAGAACAGCAGGCTACATGACAGTCCAGGACTATTTCGCACACCGTTTCCAGAGCCCGAGGACGCTTCGCGGCTTGAGCTCGGTCGCCGGGATCATCGTCTCCCTGATCTATCTTGCCGGGCAGTACACCGCCATCAGTATCGTGCTGATGTGGTTGTTCGAGATCCCGCACTGGATGGCCCTTCTCATCGCGGCCATCATCGTCACGGCGTACACGACTCTTGGCGGTCTGTATGCCGTTGCCTGGACGAGTCTCTTCCAGGGGCTGTTGCTCATCATCGGGGTCCTGATCATGGCGCCGCTGGTCATCATGTCAGCTGGTGGGATCACGCATGTCAACGAAGTCCTCTCCGGTATCGACCCCAATCTTGTCCAGCCCGCATTCCCTGCCCCAGCCTATGCGGCATATGCCTTCTGTACACCAGAGTTCCTCTTCTCGTTCGCAATCCTGCTGATGATCGGGCTCTCCTGTGCCCCGCATGTCGTAAACAATGTCCTGGCAGTGAAGGAATACCGGTACTTCAAGTGGGTGCCGCTCGTCTCATTCCTGGTCTACGGACTCGTGATGTTCCTCCTCAAGTTTTCCGGGTTCGCCGGACGGGCGATGGTCGCAGAAGGGCTTCTCACACTTCCTGATGTTGCAAACGCACAGGACTTTGTCTTTGTATATGCGGTGCATTACGCAACACAGTCTGTGTATCTCTGGGGTATATTCGCAGTCATCATCCTCGCTGCAGTGATGTCCACGACCGACCGGCTGATGCTCACCGTCGGTTCGATGTTTGGGTGGGATATCTACAGGAATGTCTTAAAACCGAATGCAAAGGACAGCGACGTACTCAAAATCAGCCGGATAACGACGGTGGCGGCAGCGGTAATCACGTTGATATTCGCCATCAATCCGCCAGAAATACTTGCATTCCTGATATGGATGGGAATTGGGGTGATGCTCTCGACGTTTGCCGTCCCCCTCCTTGCAGGGCTCTATTGGAGAGGTGCGACCCGGGAGGGTGCTATCGCCAGCATGGTGGCAGGTCTTGTCGCAGCGGGAGTCTTTGGATACTACTACCAGTTCGTTGCGAAACTTCCCATGCACTTCTCTATCTATGCCGTGGGCTGTTCGCTCCTGGCGATGGTGCTGGTCAGCCTTCTTACCACCAGGAACGACACGTCAGTGCTCGATGAGACCATGACCGGCTGGTACATACAGCCAAAATAATTTTTATTCTTGCTTCGCCTTCAGGAGAAGCCATTCTTTTTCACCGGCCGATTTGAACCTGACAAGCACGTACCGGCCTGAGATGCGGTCGCCTTTCATCACCACCTCTATCTTGTCGTCCTCCCAGAGGAGCGGTTCATACAGTCCCGTATCCCATATAGAGACTGTCCCGGCTCCGTATTCACCTTCGGGGATGGTCCCTTCGAAGTTGGCGTATTCAAGGGGATGGTCTTCGGTGGCGACGGCAAGCCTCATCTCGCCGCTCTTTTGTGGAATGCCTTTTGGAACGGCCCATGACTTCAGCACGCCCTCTCTCTCAAGCCTCAAGTCGAAGTGGTGGTGGCTCGCATCATGCTCCTGTATCACGAAGCAGGGGTGATCTCCGGATTCATCCTTCGATCCCTCCGGCTCTTCTGTCTTTTTGAAATCTCTCTTCTCCCGGTATTCTTCAAGCGACATCTCGTTCACCTCCCTGCCTGATCTGCCTTCATCTTCCCAAGGGTCTCTTCAAGGGCTTCCATCAGGTCTTTTACCTCTTCTGCCTTCGGCTGTTCGATCTTCACGGTCTCACCTTTCAGTTTCTTCTCCACCGCCGCCTCCACCCGCTCGCGGTAGCTGTCATGGAATTCGTTGATATCGAAATCCCCGGACAGATCCTCGATTATCCGGGTAGCGAGTTCTATCTCCCTCTCTCCTGGATCCGGCATCCCCAGGAGTTCTTCGATGCTTTCGGGATCAACGATCTCGCCCGGGTAGTGGAGCGTGGTGAGGACGAGGGCCTGCCGGTACTCCCTGACAAGGGCCGGGTATTCCTTGGTGCGAAGCGTGATCCGGCCCACTCCTGCCCGGCCGGATCCCTGGAATGCATGAAGGAGAAGCGAGTAGGGATCACTGTTCCCGTCCGGAAGGAGGATGTAGCTCTTCCGGAAGTAGGCGGGGTCCACCGAGAGTGAATAGACGAACTTGTCAAGCCTGATCTTCCTGTCGGATTCTGGTTTCAAAGCATCAAGCTCGTCTTTCTCAAAGATGACATATTCATCTTTTCCCACCTCGTAGCCCCTGACCACGTCCTCCCAGGCGACAATCTCGTTGTCATGCTCGCACATCCTGACATAGTGAATCGGGTGGTTGTCTCTTCGATGGAGGAGGCGGAACGAGACCGCCTGGTCATGGATCATGGTTGCCAGTTTCACAGGGATGTTCACAAGGCCGATACTGATAGTGCCGGTCCAGAAGGGACGGGGGGATATAGTATCCTGGTCTTTTTCTTTTTGCGTCATCTCATCTCACCACGATCTCCTGGGGATCCGTGAAGATCCCACTCCAGGGATCAACTTCTCTCGAACGGATGGTTCCGATATGGAAATCTTCGGCCCGCAGGTCTCCCCGGAGATCCGACCATTCCAGGGGGGTCGATACGGTTGCCATCGCCTCTGCCCGGAGACTGTACGGGCATACCATCGTCTTTCCACTGCTATTCTGGAGATAATCGATAAAAACCGTTGCCGGCTCGCGCGAATCCGATAATTCGGACCTGACCTGCTCGTCCTGGTCTCGCATGATCCGTCCAATCCCATGGACAAAATCGCGGACTTCGCGGAAGGTGTAGCCACCCCGCAGTGGTACTGCCACGTGAATGCCTTTCTTCCCCGAGGTCTTTGGATACGAGTGGATGTTTAATTCGTCGAGCAGTCTTTTCAAAAGCCCGGCAACACGGCAGGCGTCACGAAACGTTGCCGGAGGTTCCGGGTCGATATCAAAATACGCCATGTCGGGTGTATCGATGGACGATATCCGTGAGAGAGGGGTATGGATCTCGATCGCTGCAAGGTTTGCAAGCCACATGAGGGTCTCGGGATCATTGCAGATGATGTACCTGATACCATCCCACGTATAGGTCCTGACCCATTCCGGTGCGCTCCGGGGAATAGCCTTCTGATAGAATCCTCCGCTCCCGACCCCTTCAGGGAACCTTCGTGTGGTAAGGGGTCTTTCCTGGAGATAGGGGATCATGAGGGGAGCAATCCTGATGTAATATTCAATGACCTCTCTTTTCGATATTCCTGCATCAGGATACAGTATCCTGTCCAGGTTGGAGAAGGTGACCCGTGTCTCCTGCTGCACCATGACGTTTCAGAGAGGTATCAGGGGTGATTGATGAATAATTGTTCGCTTCTTCGGGTGCCTTGTTCGAAAGGCCGTCAATCCGATGGCGATGGTCAATCATATAAGCCCCCCGTGCGAATTAGTATACCAGTGAATACGGTAATCCTCGGGGGTGGACTGACAGGCATCGCCCTTGCCCGGCAACTCCACCAGGCTGGAGAGAGAGTGCAGGTGCTCGAGGCAGAGGAGACGACAGGAGGCCTCTGCCGCTCCAGGGAGAAGGCGGGCTTTACCTTCGACACGGGTGGGTCACATATCATATTCTCCCGTGATCTCGAGGTTCTCCGTTTCATGCATTCCGTTCTCGGAAAAAATCTCGAAAAGAGGGACCGGCATACCAGAATCCTCTACAAAGGGCGCCTGGTACCGTATCCTTTCGAGAATGGACTGTACATGCTTCCAAAGGAAGACCTCTTCTTCTGCATTAGCGAGTTTGTAAAAAATCTCATCCTTGCCGAGAAGGGTGAACTGCCCCCCCCGGCCAACTTCCGGGACTGGATCTACCATACCTTTGGAAAGGGGATCGCAGAGCTCTATATGGTCCCTTACAATGAGAAGATCTGGAACTTTCCGACAGATAAGATGTCTTCTCACTGGGTCGAGGGCAGGGTACCACGGCCGCCCGTTGAGGACGTGATAAAGTCGGCCATCGGGATCGAGACCGAAGGGTACATCCATCAGGCGGTCTTCTCCTATCCGCTCGAGGGTGGAATCCAGGCCCTGATCAGGGCGCTCGAGTCGGGGATCGAGGATCTCATCACCTGTGGTTTCCGGGTTCGAAAGATTGCACGCGAGGACGGGATGTGGCAGATAAGTGACGGAGACCGCACAGTGGCCGCTGACCGGCTGATCAGTTGCATGCCCCTGCAGGAACTCGTCGCCGCACTTGACGGTGTCCCGGAACCTGTCCGTTCCGCGGTCGCATCGCTTCGGTACAATTCTATCCGCTGTGTATTCATCGGGATGAAGGGGGCTGTCCCTCCTATCTCCTGGCTCTACATCCCTGACAGGGAGACCGGCCTTGAGAACCGCATATCCTTCCCCTCGAACTATAGCCCCCGCGTTGCGCCGGAGGGGTGCAGTGCCATCCTTGCGGAGATTACGTATAACGAGGGCGATGCCGTATCTGCGATGACGGACGAGGAGATCATCAGCCATGTCATCGAATCGCTCGATCAAATGGGCTTTGCGAGACCTGGTGATGTTATCTATTCCGGGACCGAACGTCACAAATACGCCTATGTGGTCTATGACCTTGACTACCTGGAAAATATTGCCACGATAAAAGAATACTGCAGGTACCGGCAGATATCGCTGGTCGGGAGATTCTCCCAGTTCGAATATCTCAACATGGACGGGTGCATCAGGAGCGTGCTGGATTTCATGCAGGGAGATCTATGAAAGTCGACTTCTATGTTGAAGACATGCTCTTTTTCAAGTATATCGGGTGTGCCACTGTCGCACGGACGCTCTACCGTCAGCTTGCCGGGATGGACGGGGTAGAGGTGCGGTGGAAATCGCGGGAGAAGAATGCGGACGTGGTCCATTACCACACGTTCGGCCCGTTTGCCATGCACAACCGGAGGTCTGCCGGTGGGAAGAAGATTCTCACCGCACATTCCACCCCGAGGATCAACGAGGGAAATATTGCACTCGCACGGATGATAAACAAGAAGTATCCGAAAATCTACCGGAAGTTCGACCATATCGTGACGATCTCCCAGCCATGCCACGACGAGGTCTGTGCGATGGTCCCCGAAATGCCGGTGACGATGATTCCTAACGGCGTGAACCGTGAATATTTCAAGCCGGACCCTGCGAAGAGGGAAGTGTTCAGGGATACGTACAATATACCGGACGACCGGGACGTGGTGCTCACTGTCGCCCAACAGACCCCGAGGAAGGGCCTGTACGACTTCCTAGCCCTATCCCGGGCCCTTCCTGAGAAGACATTTGTCTGGGTTGGGGGTTTTCCCTACGGGGCCCTATCAAAGGATTATGCGAAGATCAAGTGTCTAAAGAGGAAGTGCGGGGATAACGTGATCTTTGCCGGCTACGTCGACGAGGTGGTGAAGGCGTATTGTGCGGCAGATATCTTCCTCATGCCCTCGTATGCCGAGACATTTGGCCTTGTCATCCTCGAGGCCCTCTCCTGCGGCCTTCCGGTGATCGCCCGGGATATCCCCGAGTT
>DAWO01000124.1:15877-28088 GCA_002509485.1 Methanolinea sp. UBA477 | reverse complement strand
TGACCATGATAGCGAGTTTCTTCATATGTAATTCTCCTACGTTTTATGCTGATACTCTCAGCATCACTTAAATTTAAGGAATAAGTTATTGATAAACCTGTTGGATTTTTTGCCCTTTTTACCCGTAAAATGAGATTGCAGATGTCCAGCAGGGGAATTTTTCGCCACTATCATGCGTATAAAATTCAGGGATCATGTGGAAATGCTGGCAATTATGGGATTTTTCTATTAAGACGCAATCTCACGAAATAACTGAAGAATAGTCTCATAATACGTTTAATTATGGCCGGAATTGGGAAACAACGAAAAAAAGTTGGTTTTTGGATGTATCGCCACTTACCTGCGCATTCCGGACACGTAGTTCATGTCCTTGAGGAAGGAAGTGATGTCACCGTTGACCGAGGTCAGTTCGCCGAACTCGATCCTCTCAGCAAGAGTCGTAGGCATGTCGCCGTATGCTTCCATGATCAGGACGTTCATGAATGCGGATGCGGATCCCATGGAGGGCAGATCGGTGATCAGTTCAGTGACTGCGAGGTCGTGCTCCAGCTCGACGGTTGTGTCAGCGGACGGGACGATGAACCTGTCCATGGAGTTGGTGCGGACGTTTGCGACGGTCATGTCGATGGTGCTTCCGGCCTCGGCGAAGTTGCAGTAGGCGGGGAATTGAGTAGTGTCATCACCGGCGAAGACACAGAGCATTGCATCGCGTGCTGTGCCGTTCACTCCGACACCGTCGACCATGATGTACTCGTCAGAGTATACACGGGCGCCGTCAACACCGACGAATGCGAGCTGCTTGTCGGCATCGATGTTCCACTGTCCAGCGAGCTGGCTCGAGGTCTCGACATCCATGTTCTTGTCGTAGGCGATCAGACCGACGCCATTGGAGTAGCTGTCCTCTGTGTATGCCGATGCATAGTAACTTGCACCTACCTGGTCGAGTGGCGGAACGCCGTTCAGACCATCATCGTCATTGGTGATCCTCCACTGGACATCAGTCGTGGATGCGAAGTTTCCAACCGCGTCGATTGTGGTGGCGGTGGTGATCCCCTGGGTCTCAGGGGTCTGGTTGATGCCACGGTCAGCTACGGCAAACCCGGTGAGGAGTGCCAGGGCGATGACCATGATAGCGAGTTTCTTCATTTTGTTCCTCCTACATTTATGCTGATACTCTCAGCATCAACCATATTTTTAGGCAGAAGGTATTTATAAATCTGCCGGAGTTTCATGCCTTTTTTCATCTCAAAATCGGTATTGCAAAGATACTATCAGGAATATCGGGATAATCATTGCGGAATACTTCCAAGGGACCATTAGGGGGAAGGAGTGCATGCATTTTATCATCGAAGGAGTGAAGATCGGTTTTTCATCGTTTCAATTTTTTCGTTAAACGAAAAACAGGAGATTCTATGGCGAAAATACCCAGAAAAAGGATCATGACACAAAGGATGCGAATGTCGAGAAGTGCTTCGTGTAAATAACATCAACTGGTATTTTTTTCGACAGGAGATTGCGATTCTCAGGCAATTCATCATCAAGATTTGCGTGAAGAGTTGCGATATCATCTCTTCCATTCCAACAGGATTTGGGAGGATTCTTGTGGGAATGAAATATTCTGGAGGGTGATGGATCGTGAATACGATCTAACGGTATGTGGCTGACAAAACCGTGTCAAAACAGAATTACCTGTCGATGAACGGAGATTTTGTGGGTCGTATAATTGGATTTTTTGTATACGAAACCAGTTTCGTGAAATCAAACCGGAATGCATCTCATATCCGTTCGATTGCCCGGTTGATCGACTCCTGAAAAATCAAAGGATTTCGATTGCGAATCGGGATTCAGGAGAGCCAACAGTACAAATAAATGTGCCTGATCAGTGTGAGCATTTCCAGGATCTAAAAAAAAGAAGTTATTTGGATTTTTCAAACCGCTTACCTGCGCATTCCGGACACGTAGTTCATGTCCTTGAGGAAGGCAGTGATGTCACCGTTGACCGTGGTCACTTCGCCGAACTCGATCCTCTCACCGAGAGTATCCGCCGTGTCGCCGTATGCTTCCATGATCAGGACGTTCATGAATGCGGATGCGGATCCCATGGAGGGCAGATCGGTGATCAGTTCGGTGACTGCGAGGTCGTGCTCGAGCTCGACGGTTGTGTCACTCGACGGGTGGATGAACCTGTCCATGGAGTTGGTGCGGACGTTTGCGACGGTCATGTCGATGGTGCTTCCGGCCTCGGCAAAGTTGCAGCTGGCGGGGAATTGAGTAGTGTCATCACCGGCGAAGACACAGAGCATCTTGTCGGTAACCGTGGTGTTCACGCCAACACCGTCGACCATGATGTACTCGTCAGAGTATACACGGGCGCCGTCAACACCGACGAATGCGAGCTGCTTGTCNNGCGAGCTGGTTCGAGGTCTCGACATCCATGTTCTTGTCATAGGCGACCAGGCCGACGCCATTGGACTGGGTATCCTCGGAGTATGTCGATGCATAGTAAGCTGCACCTGGCTGGGTCATTGGCGGAACGCCGTTCAGACCTGCGTCAGCAGTGGTGATCCTCCACTGGATGTCAGTCGTGGATGCGAAGTTCCCAACCGCGTCGATTGTGGTAGCGGTGGTGATCCCCTGGGTCTCAGGGGTCTGGTTAATCCCGGGGTCAGCCACGGCAAACCCGGTAAGGAGTGCCAGGGCGATGACCATGATTGCAA
The DNA here is from genome assembly GCA_002509485.1 of Methanolinea sp. UBA477. Lineage (GTDB taxonomy): Archaea > Halobacteriota > Methanomicrobia > Methanomicrobiales > Methanospirillaceae > SD8. Next base: position 25,371 of record DAWO01000124.1, on the reverse strand, counting down.
GTTTCTTCATTTGTATTCTCCTACGTTTGAATGCTGACACTATCAGCATCGTATATCTGGTTGAAGAGATTCGGATATGAATTTTCTATCCGGCAGAGTTCATTCATGTAACCGGGAGGTTCAACGGTTACCATAGAACTCGTTTCCTTCCCCCTGAATTTTCAGGCAAAGGAGAGGATCGTCATGTCGAAATGCGGTTATTTGGTGAAAAAAGTGGTTTATCAGGTCAACCTACCGGAGGATTAATGACCACTAATGAATTCTGCTCTCCCTCCCCCGTATACAGCGAATTGTAGTTCATCTGCTTGTCAAAGACAGTGATGTCGCCGGAAACTGTTGTTACCTCGCCAAATTCGATACGTTCTACGAGGGGGGATGCACCCGTTATGGACTCTTGCTCCATGTCAACTATCTCAACTATCCATTGAACCCCGCGAGCTTCCATGATCAGCACGTTCATGAACGCGGAACCGGTTCCCGATGACGGGATCCCCTCAATGAGTTCAGTGACTGCGAGGTCGTGCTCGAGCTCGACAGGTGTGTCTGCGCTCGGCATGATGAACCTGTCCATGGAGTTTGTCCGGACATTAGCAACAGACATATCGATAGTGCTTCCCGATTCAGCAAAATTACAATTGGCCGGGAAAGTTCTGGGATGGGTAACTAAAACCGAGTTTCCTTCGTCGCCGCTCCAAAATTCACTGACTCGACCGCCGGCGAAAATACAGAGCATTTCATCTTGTGCCCAGCTACCATTTGATACACCATCGACCATGATATACTCGTCAGAGTAGACGCGTGCGCCGTCAACACCGACGAATTCGATCTGCTTATCGGCATCGATGTTGTACTGCCCAGAAAGCTGCTCGGAAGTCTCGACATCCATATTCTTGTCATAAGCGATTAGACCTAAGCCGTTGGAGTAAGAATCCTCGGTGTATGTGGACGTATAATAAGTTGATTCACCGCTAAGTGGCGGAATGCCGCTCAGACCCGCATCATCGATGGTGATTCTCCACTGGATATCGGTTGTGGATGCGAAGTTCCCTACCAGATCAAGAGTCGTAGCGGTGGTGATCCCCTGTGTCTCAGGGGTCTGGTTGATTCCAGGATCAGCCACGGCAAACCCACATATCAGTGCTATCAGAGTAATGGAGATTATTACAATTTTTTTCATCGAATCCTCCTGGTTGCCTGCATATCACGACTTTATTGAAAGCAGGGGTGGTGAATTGATCATAAAATTATACTCACATATATACATATCGAAATAATCCAATTCATCAAGGTTTCGCGAAAAGGTGAAGAAATCGAAAAAATTACAATAAAACGCAAAAAAAAGATTAATTTTATCTTCTCATCCCGGATTCGTAGTGCATATCCTTGTCAAAGACCGTGATATCACCATATATTGAGGTATATTCGGAGAGCTCGATCCTCTCGCCCAAGGAGGACGGGGTATCGCCGTATCCTTCCATGATCAGGGCATTCATGAATGCAGAGGCCAGTCCCTGTGAAGGTACTCCATCTATGAGTTCTGTGACCAGTATCTGGTGGTTCAGTTCGACCGGATAGTCCGCAGAGGTCAGGATGAACCTGCCATCCGTGCTTGTCCTGACATTGGCGACGCTCATGTCGATGGTGCTTCCGGCTTCAATGAAGTTGCAGTATGCGGGGAAGGAACCTGCGCCGCCGGTTGCAAAGGGACACAGGAGCGACTGCGATGCATCACCAGGTGTTCCGACGCCGTCGATCATGATGTATTCCTCCGAATAGACCCGTCCGCCGTCGATGCCGACGTAGACCAGCTGCTTGTTGGCCTCGATATTCGACTGTCCGGCCATCATGCCGCCGGTATCGATGGAGAGCTCCTTGTCATACTGGATGATACCCACACCGTTCGACTGGGTATCCTCGGTGTATACCGCACTGTATATTACATCTCCATCAGCGAGCGGCGGGACATCATTGAGCCCGTTCGAGCTGGAGCTTATGCCGGTGGCTGCAAACTGTGTGCTCGAGTCGAACCTCCCGACGGCATCGATCGTTGTCGATGTCGTGATACCCACGCTCTCCGGGGTCGGATCAAGACCCCTGTCCGCACAGGCAATGCCTGCAAGCGAGATGAGCAGACAGATCCCTATTATTCCTATTCCTACCTTTTTCATTTCATCCTCCTCTGAATATGGGCATATATCCCACGGCTGCAGATGTACGGTTGTTCGTTTTTCTTCAAAAGTGTTTCCATAAAAAATCGGTGAAAAATAGAATCTTTTACATCCTTTTGCCATTTCTATGAGCCTGTTCGCAGGAGCCGGCGGTCATTTTCTGGCGATGGTGATATAACCGCTATGCCCCACCCTGGTAGAAGGCCTGGTACCTCGTTCCGATCGTGTCATCTCCCGCTCGATGCATTCGTAGGCATGGACTTCGGCAAATAATCCGGTGGCCGTGTCCATGACTGTCACCAGGTATTCCAGAAACGGCGTGTAGCAGGCGAGGTAGCCTCCCGGGCGGATCAGGGAATGGGCATGGCGGACATGATCCGGCGTAAGCGTCAGGTCAAGGTGGACCACGTCGAACGCCCCGGTGGCATTGAGCATGTCATCTGCCACGACCTCCACGTTTGAAAGTCCCGCATCCCGTACATTCTCCTCCGCAAGAGCTGCAAAATCAGCCCTCTTCTCATAGGTCACAACATGGCGGGCAATCCCGCCGAAATAGATGGCCGCGATCCCGCTTCCCGTACCGGCATCGAGCACGTCGTCGTTCCTGTTCATGCCGGTATGGGCGATGACCATCCCGATGTCCCGGGGAAGCATAGGAGCTCCGCTTCTCCTGGAATGGGCAAAAAAATCGGCCGGCCTTGGTTTCCGGATCACGAATTCATACCCGGTATGCGACAACAGTACATCCCCGGGCGAGGCGCCGACAGCCTGGTCGAGGTCGATTATGCCCCGGTCGGTGGAGAACCGGCCGGCGCCAGCACGTACATAAAAAGTCCTCCCCCCGCCGCCGATCAGGATCCGCTGGCCCTGCTCAATCATTGCCGGTGAGCTGTAAAATCGCCTCTGCGATGTCGCCTTTGCAGGCAACAAGTGCTTCACGTGCAGCATCGGGTGCGACATTCGCCTGTTCGGCCACCATTTTGACATCGTCCTCCGGTATCTCCGGCTCGGCCTCCTCGAAGCGGGGCTGGCCGGCGATCTGGTAGGTGGTCATCCCCTGCATCGTCATGGCGGTGACCTCGGCGGCGTCGAATATGTAGTTTCCCCGGGGTGTGTGGATCACGATCTTTTCCACGTCCTCGATCTGTTCCACTTTCATCCCCATCTGTTTCATCATCTGCTTCATCTTCTTTGGATTGACATTTCCCGGAAACATATGTCACCTTCCCTGCCGTACTTTTACTGCTACTCCGTAATTAAATGCCAGCATCTCATCTCCCGACATCATCGCGGACCCCGTCGCGAGAAGTTCGTCGTCCTCCCCCACCACGAGGACTTCGTCGCCGGCCCTGATCGCCGGATCGGCCGCTGTCACATGCCTGGCAAACGCGTTCTTGCCGGACCGGGCAAATTCCGCAACGGATGGGTCTATTGTCACCCGGTATCCGGGTGCTGCAAGCGCCTCTTTCAACCTCGATGCACCCTCGATGCCCAGCGTCAGCCTCCCGTCCTCTGCCCGGACGGTTGCAAGCCGCATCCCTTCATGGAGCACCTGCCGTATCCTTCCCGTCCGGGAGTGGGTGAATTCGCACCCTTCTGGGAATATCTTCACTCCTGTCCCACGTCCGAACTGGTAATCAGCTATTGCCTGGACCCGTCGCACCATGCTGTTGCCCGAGTAACTCATTGACACGGTTGACAAACACCTCCTCGAACTCTCCCGGTATATATGCCCCGGCGGCTATCTTATGTCCTCCTCCTGCCCCCCCGAACTCGGCGCAGGCTGTTGCAAGGGCGGTCTGAAGGTCTGTCCCGCGTGAGACCACCCTCTCCGTTGTCCTCATGGAGACCTTTGTCAGGTCCGGATCTTCGGGAAGCTTCACCATGATCAGGATGGGTTTTTCCATGTTCAACTTCGAGAGCGCCATGCCGGCTCCGATTCCGACGATGGTATCCGGGTACCGGTCCCCTACATGGATGTACTGGAGATGCGAGAGCTCGCGGACCCCCTTCTCCAGGATGTACTCGAGAAGCCCGCGTATCACCGAACGGTGATTCTTCAGCATCTGCTCGGCCTCCCTGTATGAGACTCCCCGGTCGCCCTTGCAGATCGCGCTGCCGACAGCGGGCTTCGCCCACCTCCCGCACGCGTTCAGGAGCGTTGAGAACTCCTGTGCATTGCGAAGCGGGGTTCTCTCGTACTCCGCGGGAAAGAGGTAACTCTCGGAGAAGAGGCGGTCGACCGGCTCCCCGCAGGCGATGAGCTGCTGGACGAGAGCGCTCGTGACCGTTCTCTTCTCCGCCGCCGACATCTCCTCCCAGACTCTCCAGCGCCCCTGCGCAGCCTTCAGCGGCAGGCCAAGTCTCTGGAGAAACCGGAGGGCGCCTGCGGCATTGTTGCTTATCCCGGGGATGAACGGGTCGTCGTTGTAGGCCAGGCAGAGATGCAGTGGGCGGGTCGAGGTGCCATACGCGTTCAGGTCCCGGGACCGTATCTCGAGGAAGCCGCGTTCGGCACCTTCGCGGGCGATCTCCCTTGCCGGTCCGACCAGGCCGCAGTTTTCGCGGGCCATCATGTCGCCGATGTTTCCCACGACAGCGAGCGTTGAGAGATCGACGTTGTCCTTGTCCATCTCCGTCGCGACGAGATAGGCGACTCCTGCGGCACTCAGCTTGGAAAAGCCGTGAGGAAGCGAGTTGACCTGGGCGTACTCGCATTCGCAGGGCTGGCTCACGTGGTGGTCGACGATCAGCACCTCGTCTGTTGAGAATCCCTTCTCGAGGAGGAGGTTCTGCTGACCTGCGCCAAGGTCACAGAAGACCTTGAAGGAGTCGTCGTCAGGGACCTGGCGCATGGTGAGTGGTTCGAGCTGCCTGACAAAGACCGACCTGACCTTTATCCCCGCCCTCGAAATACACTGGAAAAGGATCGCCTCCCCGCAGATCCCGTCGGCATCGATGTGCGATATGACCGTCACGTCATCGTGTGCAAGGATCTCATCTGCAGCGGCTCGTGCCTCCTCGCGAATTCCCATCAGGTTATACTGTTGCTCTTTCATTCGTAAAAGTTCCTACTTTGCAGGAATATGGTGGAAATGCTCCGGCTCGCATGCATCCTTCCTCATATTTCTTAAGAACCTGGCACACACATGGGTACAGAGCCGAAGTGCTGGAGTGGTCATGTCACCTGAAGGAGAGGAGGAAGACCTGCTGGAATTTTTGGAGGCGGGATTGATCAGCCCGGAACGGATGCGGGTCGTCGATATGAATGCACAAGCCCTGGGGCTCTCCCCGCTGCAGCTCATGGAGAGCGCGGGGCGTGCCCTTGCGGACGTCGTTCTCTCGTGCGAGCCCTCGAAAGTCCTCATCCTCTGCGGAAAAGGCAACAACGGCGGTGACGGGCTGGTGGCCGCACGATACCTCCAGCCCCTGGCGACATCCGTCATCCTCGTTGACCAACCCGGGATGACCCCCGAATGCGCCCGACAGCGTGATGCTGCCCGGCATTGCCGGCTGGCCATCCACCCCGTCCAATGCAGGGAGGACGTGGAAGCCCGTGCAGGGGAGTTCAGAGACGCCGACGTGATCGTCGACTGCCTGCTTGGAACCGGCACATCGGGCGAACTTCGCGAACCCGTCAGATCCTGTGTCGGCATGGCGGCCACAGCGGACCTCCCCGTCATATCAGCAGACATCCCTACGCCGGGTATCGTCCCTGACCGGATCGTCTCGTTCCACCGGCCAAAGGCAGCCGGATCTGATGTCGTCGATATCGGAATCCCGCTCGAGGCAGAGGTATTCGTGGGGCCTGGAGAGCTCCTTCTCGTGAAGAGAAGAGAGAAGGATGCCCACAAGGGAGCGGGCGGAAAGGTCCTCGTCATCGGCGGAGGGCCGTACCAGGGCGCCCCATACCTTGCAGGTCTCGGGGCGCTCCGGGCGGGTGCAGACCTGGTCCGCATCGCATCGCCCGTCTTTGAACCGATACCGGACCTGATCTACGAGAGACTCGGGGGAGAGGTGATCGGCATGGAGCATCTCGACAGGCTCCTCGAACTCGCAGGCGATTCGGACGTGGTCGTGATCGGGAACGGTCTTGGCGGGGAGAGCCACGACGTCGTCTGCCGGGTTGCCGAACACTGCAAAAAAGCGGTCTTCGATGCCGATGCCCTCCGCCGTCCCGTCCCGTCAGCAGAAGAGTCGATATACACGCCCCACGCAGGCGAGTTTACCCGGATGACCGGCATCCGTCCGGATGCAGGCCTGGCGAGCCGTGCACGTGTAGTGAAGGAGGCTGCACAGGAGGGCACGATCCTGCTCAAGGGTCCGGTCGACATCATATCGGACGGCCGGAGAGTCCGTTTCAACCGCACAGGCTCGCCTTCCATGACCGTGGGTGGCACCGGTGACGTGCTGGCAGGGGTGGCCGCAGCGATCTTCTGCCACCTCCCGGCATTCGAGTCGGCATGCATTGCGGCGTACGTGACCGGTAAGGCCGGCGAGGATGTCGCGGCAGAACAGGGAGGCGGGCTCCTGGCAAGCGATCTGCCGGACAGGATCCCCTTCGAGTTATTCAGGAGAGGTTAAAAATGGTCGAATTTACCCATATAAGCGACGATAAAGTGCAGATGGTGGATATCGGGGGCAAGACAGAGGTATCCCGGGAAGCAGTGGCGGCCGGATTGATCGAACTCCGCCCGGAGACACTCAGGGCGATCCGGGAAGGGGCGGTTGTCAAGGGCAATGTCCTGTCCACGGCGATGGTTGCAGCAACGCTTGCTGTCAAGGACACTCCGCGCATCATTCCCATGTGCCATTCCATCCCGATCAGCAGCGTAAAGATCGATTTTTCCCATGAAGCGGGGTATATCGAAGTCAGGGTTGCCGTCAAGTCCCAGGGGCGGACGGGCGTCGAGATGGAGGCGCTGACCGGGGTGTCTGTTGCTCTCTTAACCATCTGGGACATGGTCAAATCCGCAGAAAAGGACAGCCAGGGACAGTATCCTGCCACCTGTATCCGCGATATCAGGGTCGTTGAGAAGCGGAAGGGTTCATGAGAGCAGCGGGTGCGGCAGAGATTATTTTAATAGCCCGGTTGTCGATATATACAGGTCTTACGGGATCCGTCCCGTGAGGGATGTGGCTCGCATGAGCCGAACCTGAAGGTGAAGATAGATGGCAAAATCGATGTACGCCTATGTTCGAGAGGCGTGGAAGCGGCCGGAAGAGTCTGATGTGAAGGCCCTGCTCTGGGACCGGATGCAGGCCTGGAGGCGCCAGGGCACTGTCGTGCGCATCGAGCGCCCGACCCGGATTGATCGAGCCCGGAACCTTGGTTACAAGGCAAAACAGGGCATCGTGATGGCGAGAGTGAAGGTGCGCAGAGGCGGACGACGCCGGTCCCGGTACATACGGGCCCGCCGGTCGAACCGGATGGGCAAGAACAGGCGGACACCCGGCAAGAGTCTCCAGCGGATCGCCGAAGAGCGTGCCTCCCGGAAATACCCCAACATGGAAGTGTTGAACTCCTACTGGGTCTGCCAGGACGGCCGGCAGAAGTGGTTCGAGGTCATTCTCGTGGACGGGCACCACCCGGCCATCAAGAGCGACTCCCAGCTCTCCTGGATTGGAGGTGCAGAGCACAGGGGAAGAGCTGACCGCGGAAAGACCAGTGCAGGGAGAAAGGGCAGGGGAATGCGCACGCGCGGAAAAGGCACGGAAAAGACGCGCCCGAGCATCAGGTCACACGGGAACCTGGGCAAATAACTTAATTTCTTTTTTAAACCAAACAGAATATGCTGACATGATTGCGACAGACGCGGCCGTACATCCATATCCGTCAGGCGATTCATCGCTCCGGAGGATGGCACTCGCTGCACGGGAGCTTGGTTTTGACAGCATGGTCGCCGTCGGTGCAGCGGCAGAAGAGGAGATAGACGGTGTCCGGGTGCTCCAGGGGATAGTCCTCTCTTCAGGCAACCAGCGGGAGGTCATGGGGCAGATCAGGAAGACCGGAGACGGGAGTGCCGTCATCATGGTCAATGCCGGTGATTACTCCTTCAACAGGGCTGTCCTGCAGATGAGGGGGGTCCATATCATACGGCACATCGAGCGGACCCACAAGAAGTCCTTTGATCACATCATGGCACGGATGGCTGCCGACCGCGCTGTCGCAATCGATATAGATCTCAATCCACTCATCCATTCGAGGGGCCCGCCGAGGCAGAAAGTCCTCCAGAGATACCGCGATATCATGAGGCTGCATTCCCGGTACGGGTTTTTCGTCACCATATCGTCAAACGCACACTCGGTACTCGGGCAGAGGTCCGTCCGGGACGTGGTCCTGCTCTGCTCCCTCTTTGGCATGGAGAAGGATCAAGTCGGAGAAGCACTGACAACCCTCGGGAAGATGCGGTCCGGACGACGGGCAGTGGAAGTGGTCCCGTGAAGCCGCGGCCTCCCACGATGCGGGACAAGAGGCGGTATGTCCTCGCGAGAATCGAGCCCCCCTGGGAAGAGATCGACCCAAAAGAACTCTATCTTGCAATTCACGAGGCGTTCACATCCCTTTTTGGCGATACGCGTGCCTCGGAGGCGATGGTGGCGGTCGTGGACTGCAGGGACGGACATGCCATTGCGAGGTGTACCCGGGGGTGCGAGTCTCTCCTGCAGATTGCCATGCTGACGGTCCATACGGTGGACGGCAGGAGGGTTGCATTGCGGACCCGGGCCACGTCAGGCACGATGCTTGCCCTGAAAAGGAGGATTAATGACTATCCCCACTCATGTACTGTGCAGGCAAGAACGCTCGAAATCGATGGCAATTTTTACTATGCCCACCAGTATCAGGGTCAAAAAGTTGATGTAATTGCAAAAGGATTTAAAAAACAGGAGCTATTGTTTCTCACAGAGAAAGAGCTGGAGATGAAAAACCATGCAGCCACAGGCATACCAGATGGGATATGATCGGGCAATAACGGTATTCAGTCCGGACGGCCGTCTTTATCAGGTCGAATACGCCCGCGAAGCGGTCAAGAGAGGGACCACGGCAGTTGGAATAAAATGCACCGAAGGAGTCGTGCTCATCGTTGACAAGCGGGTGAGCTCCCGTCTCCTCGAGGCCTCATCGATCGAGAAGATATTCACGATAGACGAGCATATCGGGGTGGCTTCATCAGGACTCGTCGGGGATGCGAGGGCGCTCGTCGACAGGGCGAGGATCGAGTCGCAGATCAACCGGGTCACCTACGACGAAAAGATCGATGTGGAAGCCCTGGCCAAGAAACTGGGCGACCACATGCAGACCTACACCCAGTTCGGCGGTGCACG
>DAWO01000124.1:0-15867 GCA_002509485.1 Methanolinea sp. UBA477 | reverse complement strand
GGAATAGGGATCGGGAGAAACGCGGTCATGAAGGTCTTTGAAGAGGAGTATGACCACGAGAAGCCGTTAAAAGAGGTCATCCAGATGGGGATCAAGGCCCTCCACGATGCCACCGAAGGAAAGTTCGATGTGAACACGGTCGAGATCGGCATCATCGAGACTGAAAACGGTATCTTCCGGAAGATGAGCCCTGACGAGGTTGCATCATTCGTTGAAGGGTTCGAGAAGTGAGGGGGCAGACCCTCGATGATACCACTTGACAATGCAGTGGTAGCCCGTCTGGAAAGTCATGGTGAGAAGTTCGAGATCCTGGTGGACCCGGATCTCGCGGTGAAATTCCGACAGGGAGAGGAGATAGAACTCGAAGACATGGTGGCCGCGCTCTTTGTCTTTGAAAACTCTTCACGCGGGACAAAAGCCTCGGACGAGGCACTGGAAAAGGTCTTTCATACGACCGGGTTCCAGGAGGTAGCCCCCCAGATCATCAAAAAAGGGGAGATCCACCTCACTGCCGAACAGAAGAGGCAGATGATCGCCGAGAAGAGGCGGAAGGTGATCAATTTTATCGCCAGGAATGCGATCAATCCGCAGACCAACCTCCCCCATCCTCCCCAGCGGATAGAGCTCGCCATGGAGGAGGTGAAAGTCAATATCGACCTGTACAAACACCTCGACGAGCTCGTGAAGGAGACGGTAAAGGCGCTCCGGCCCATTCTTCCGATCAAGTTCGAGGAACTCCGCATTGCGGTCAGGTTCCCCGGAGATTACGCCGCCCGCGCGTTCGGGGATATCCAGTCCTCAACCGTGATGGAGAAGGAAGAGTGGCAGAAGGATGGATCGTGGATCTGCGTGGTCAGAATCCCTGCGGGCATACAGAACGAGTTCTACGAGATGGTCAACCGGCTCAGCAAGGGCGAAGCGGACGTAAAGATACTCGATCAAGTATATTAATGCAGAGAATCAATAACATAAGACACACGTCTGGGTGGATACTATGAGCAGGCGACAACAGAAAGCAAAGGGAAGAGTTACAGGAAGTGCAGGAAGGTTCGGACCCCGATACGGGAGATTTATCAGGAAGAGGGTAACCGAGACGGAAAGAGTCTCCAGGGCCACCCACCGCTGCCCGAGATGCGACACCGTCGCGGTGCGCCGCAAGGGCACGGGGATCTGGTTGTGCCGCAAATGCGGGTTCAAGTTTGCCGGAGGGGCCTATACGCCGCAGACACCCTCTCTCCGCATCGCGCTCCGGACGATCGATCGCTCACTTGAGAAGGAGGCATGATACGGAGTGGCTGGAAGTTACAAGTGCGCCCGCTGTAAACAGAAGGTGGAGATCGATGTCAATGTCCGGTGCCCGTACTGCGGCCACCGGATACTGTTCAAGGAGAGGGGTGCCGCCATCAAAGAGTTAAAAGCTCGATGATGATCGTCACCACCTCGAGAAAACCGGTTCCGGAGCTCCGATCCCTCGCAAAGGACCTTGCGTTTGCCGCCGGCTGCAGGTACGTGCTCAGGGGAAAGATGGGGCTTTCCGCAATACAATCAATAGATCCCGTTTTTCTTCTTCTTTCTCTTGATAAGAGAGACTTCCGCATGCAACTCCTGGATCATGGCTCGGTGGAGTCTGATCACCTGATCAGGGTCGAAGAGATACTTCTCCGCCCGGACGAGAAGACGGTGGGACTTCTCCTCTCAAACCAATCGGTTTATGAGGAACTGAAACCATATGTACCGGTGAAATTATCCGGGGAGCCTGATGGTCTCCTCGTCTTCGATGGCACACGAAAACGGCGGTACATCCTCCGGGTGGTGCCCAATGAAGCATGAAGCGGAGTTTAAGATACGGTGCAGGGACGCAGAGAGCATCTTTGCATCTGTCTCTCCTGAAACAGCCGCCGAGGTAAATCCCAGGTCGAGAGTGAGCTGCTCCATGGAAGGGCAGGATACATGTGTCCTTTGCGTGGAGGCAGACGACATACCGGCGCTCCGGGCCTCCTTAAACTTGTGGCTCAGGCTGGTCAATGTGGCAGGAGAGATGCAGGAACTTATACACGAACGTTGAGGAGATTGGAACGATGAGTACGATATCACCCAAGATTCAGAACCAGATAAACATGCTCCAGCAGATGCAGCAGCAGATGCAGACGATCGGATCCCAGAAAGCCCAGTACGAGATGGCGGTCAGGGAGGCGAAGAGGGCAAGCGAGGAGTTGAATGACGTATCAGACGATGCGGCGGTCTTCATGAGCGTCGGCACGGTGATGATGCAGAAGAAGAAGGACGCGGTCCTGAAGAATCTTGAAGAGAAGGTCGAGACCCTGGAACTCCGCATCAAGTCGCTGGAGAAGCAGGAGACCATGCTCCAGGGCAAGTTCGAACAGCTCCAGGCACAGGTCAAGCAGTCACTGGAAGGAAAGCCTCCCAGCGCTGCCTGAAGCAGATAAAACAAAAAATATTTTTACTGCTTCTCCACCCGGTGAAGCATGTTCAATGCATTGATCATTGCCTCGGCGGAGGCCAGGACCACGTCGTCGCTCGATGCACTGGCATCGAATATACGCCCGTGTTCGTCCTCCACCGCGATGGTCACATGGCCGATTGCATCCGAGCCGCCCGATATCGCCTCGATGTTGAAGTCCTTTAACTGGACTTTGGTGGAGAGGAGACCCATGATGGCCTTCAATACGGCGTCGACCGGTCCGTTTCCCGTGCAGGAATAGACATGTTCTTTGCCGTTCACGAGCGCTTTCACGCTGGCGGTGGGGATGACATGGTTTCCGGTCATCACCGCGAGGTCCTCCATCTCGATGGCCCGCCCGCCGTTCTCGATGCCCATCACGGTCTCTGCGATCTCGAAGAGGTCCGCGTCGGTCACCCGTTTGCCCTTGACCGAGATGAACTTGATCTTCTCGACGATCCGGTCCAGCTCGCCGTCGCTTGGGGAGAGGTGCACCTCCTGGAGCATCTGCCTGACTGCATGGCGGCCCACGTGCTTGCCGAGGGCAAGTTTGCGGCGGTGCCCGACCATCTCGGGCGTCATGATACCGGGCTCGAAGGTAGCAGCACAGGCTATCACGCCATGGGAGTGGATCCCACTCTCGTGGGAGAAGGCGTTGTCACCGACGATCGGCTGGATCGGGGGTATCGTGATGCCAGAGAACCTGGAGATCAGTCTTGAGGTCTCCACGAGTTTCTCTTTCACGATCCCGGTCTTCACCCCGTAGATGGATTCCATGATCATGACGGTCTGTGCAAGGTCGGCATTGCCCGCCCGCTCACCGAGCCCGTTTATGGTGACCTGGACCTGCGAGGCCCCGGCTTCCACGGCCGTTACGGTATTTGCGACCGCCAGCCCGAAGTCGTTGTGACAGTGGACGTCGATCGGACAGTCCACTTCATCGCCGATCCGGGTTATCAGGTGCTTCATGGCCGTCGGGGTGTATACCCCAACGGTGTCTGGCACGTTGATGATGGTCGCGCCGGCGTCAGCTGCGGTCCTGAGAACCTGTATCAGGTAATCATGATCGGTTCGGGTGGCGTCCATCGCCGAGAACATGCAGAGATCGCAGTGATCCCGCACGTACGCGACGATCTCGCCCGTGATATCGAGCACCTCTTCGGGGCTCTTCTTGATGGTATGTACCCTCTGCACCTCTGAGGTTGGGATGAATACATGCACCATGTCCACGTCGCTGTCAAGGCAGGCGTCCACGTCCTCCTTCCTGGACCGTGCCAGGCCGCAGACGACCGAGTCGAGGCCGAGCGCCGAGATGGCGCCTACGGTCTCGCGTTCGCCCTGCGAGGATGCCGGAAACCCGGCTTCGATGGCGTGCACACCAATGGCTGACAGCTGACGTGCGATCTCAAGTTTCTGTTCAAATTTAAACGATATTCCCGGCGTCTGTTCCCCATCCCGGAGGGTGGTGTCGAAAACAGTCACTTCTTGTTTTGCCCGGCTATCGGTGAAGAAAACAATTCCCCACAGCAGTTGTTATGGGATTCATACCAACTTATATTTGCGCTCATACTATAAAAGCATCACCGGAAAGCCGGATTTAAAGCGTCCATATCGATATGTTTAATACCTTTATTTCCCCTATATTATGAGCGCAAAACCCGCCTTAACTCAGACTGGTAGAGTGCGCGGCTGTAGTATGATGTGCCGTTTGAGGCAAATTGCGCAGCTACCGCGATGTCCCCGGTTCGAATCCGGGAGGCGGGATCCATTGCGACACATTGATGCCCAGGTAGTGTAGTGGCCTATCATGTCGGCCTGTCACGCCGACGACTCGGATTCGAATTCCGACCTGGGCGTTCTTTCTTCTCCGTGATATTCTATAAATTGCACCATCTATCTCGAAAATTTATGGATTTTCCTCGGGAAAAAAGCAGATATTTGATCAGATTCTAATCTTTTTGCGATAATCGTGAGACGGCGCCCTCACTTGCCAGTTTCACAAAATGGTTATCGTCATCAATGCACCTGGAGACTGCATCTGCGGCCCGCAGGTCGCCCATACGGCCGAGGGCCCAGATAGAAAGGAGCCTCACGTTGTCATCATCATCGTATACCCTGGACAGTAACGGTGAGAACGCGATGTCACCGAGGCCTGCGAGAGTACGGGCAGCTCTCCACCGGGTGTCGATATCAGAAACACGTAGGAGGGATATCAGATTATCAACCCTGTCCTGGTCCGGATTTGATTTCGGCATCTCATCACCTCTCTGGATTTTTGTCGGCATGCAGTATGCTAACAATAGGCATGATAGTCCTCATATGCTAAATAGTATTCTGTGAAAAAAATAATTGGAATAAATATAGAATGAGGTGGAAATTACCGGTTCTTCATAATTGCTAGAATGAGGTGAAAAGAATCTTCAACCCACATGATTTTTCTATCCATCCGGTGTCCTATACACGAGAGATGCATCATTCCATTTCCCCAATAGTTTATAATAGTATTTCCCAATACTTGATTAAGAGATGAGGATGGCCCGATCATGACGATGAAAAGTGCAGCATGGTATACCGGTATTGCGATCATTATTTTTTCGCTCGCGTTCAGTGTGACTGCGACAGCTGACATTCCACCGGAATACTATCTTGGTCCGGGGTATACCGAATTACCCACATATTGCTACTGTCCGTACTACCCGTTCAACCAAACCCTGCCTGCCTATTGCAGCTGCAACTTTTGCTGGGAGAACGGTACATATGTCTGCCCGACCTCACTCGGAACGAATTCGCACAATCTGAATATGGGTTTTCTTGATGTCAATTTTACTTCCGACAAGACGAGCGGACTCGCTCCGCTCGAGGTCAGGTTCACCGATCTCTCTTCCGGAAATCCCAATGCCTGGCTCTGGGATTTCGGAGACGGGGCAACTTCATCGGAAAAGAACCCGGTCCATACCTACACCGCACCGGGACACTATTCAGTCTCTCTCACTATCAGCATGGAATATGCTGCAGAGGGCATGTATATGTCCCAGTCCAGGGGCATTGAAAAACCAGATTATATCCATGTCACTGGTATCACCCCCGGGTACCAGGGAGACGGCGGCAGCACTGCCCCGGGGCAGAGTGTGCCCGGTCCGATTGATCGCCTGCGGGAAAATGAGCGATACCAGGACCTTCTCTCGGGCCTGACGCGGACGGATAAACCGGAATTTTCGTACCCGACGGAGTCACCCGGATTTCCGTATCCTGCAGGATCATCAGAATTTCCCTATCCCACAGGGTATTCTTCAACAAGTGAGCTGCTTGAAGAGGCAATAGGCATGATCGATCCTGACCCCATATCTTCACACGAAGTATTCGATATCGAGGGCGCATTCGGGTACGAGTTCGAAGAGACGGATAATCCCTCGCTTACTGCTCAAATAGTCGAAGAATTTCTCCAGGAAAATTCGAGACTGTAAAATAATGAGATCCTTGTCGTCTTTTACCGTGTTCAGAATATTATTTGATGTCGAGAAACCACATGGTAGGAAGCAATAAAAACCGGGCAGTCCTGCAACACCGGTTCGTTGATCACTTCACCGGGGAGTAAAACGTGATGGAAACAATAAAAAAATTCCAATTCGTCCTTGTTTTGTGTGCGATACTGATGTACCTCGTAAACCCGGCAGCCGCAGAACCTGAAATCATGGGGCTATCCAAGTTCTCTGGCGAAAAGTATGCAATACTCATCGGGATTGAAGATTATGCCAATCTCGGCGACCTTGAGAACTGCGACGACGACGCCAGGGACGTGAGGGCACTTCTTCTTGGATCAGAATGCGGATTCTCTTATAGCAATATAGAACTGCTTCTTAATTCACAGGCAACGCGAAACAATATCCGGGGCGCCATCGAGAGGGTCAGCACACTGGCCGGACCCGGAGACCTCGTCGTATTCTATTTCAGCGGACACGGGTCATTTGGCGAAGATTTACCCCCATATGATGAATATTCGGACGGCCTGGACGAGTATATCTGCCCCCAGGATTCACGGTACTCGGGGAAGGTGAACTATATCAGGGACGATGAGCTCAAGATATGGTTTGATGCCATACCGGCCAATCACAAGCTCCTGATATTCGACTCCTGTTATTCAGGCGGGATGGCCAAATCAGCCGAACCTGAACTTTTGTCAGATAAACGTCCCGTCAGCGATTTTATGCGTGATTTTCTTGACGACAGGGGCGAGATTGGCCCGGCTGCCGCAAAGGATGTCAGCGGATCACCATACCTTGTCCTTGCAGCCTGCAGGGAGTACGAAGAGTCCAGCGCCGGGACGCCGAACAGTATCTTTACCTACTTCCTTCTCCAGGCCTTTGACTCGATTGCGGTAGACACGGACAAGGACGGATGGATCTCAGCAGAAGAGGCCTTTCATTATACCGAACCACGGGTCGTTGAGTTTATTGATTCAGAAATGCCCCAACGGCCGATGCACCCGCAGATCTATGACGGATCAGACGAGGAGATAGAACTGGTAAGCAAAGGTGGGACCCTGCCGACGACGGTCCCGACCACGGTCCCCACGACCGCTGTTCTCCTCCCGGACCTTGTCGTCGAGTCGGTTGCCATTGGAACGGACGCTACCGTGGCAGGCCAGCGAATATCTGTGAGGCCAACGGTCCGGAATACCGGGAGCGGATATGCGCTTCCCAGCACGGCTTCGGTCTACCTGTCAACTGACCAGGTCATTTCTGCAGGCGATACGCTTCTCGGACACGTCCCAGTCGGAATGCTGCCGGGGGGACAGAGCAGCACCGGGACGATATGGGTGACAATTCCATCCAATCTCGGGCCCGGTGACTATTACATCGGCGTCGTTGCCGACGGAATGAATACTATAGCGGAGAGCAACGAGAACAACAACACAAACCACGCGAAAATACGGATAGCTGGCAATCAGACGACGATTCCGACAACTGTAGCGACGATGCAGCCGACATCCGTGTCAACGACGGTGCCCACAACAGCCCCAACCACGTTCATTACCGCCCCGGATCTCGTCGTGGAGTCTGTTACACCGGGAACGAGCAGCCCGTATGCCGGGCAGCGGATCGCGGTGACTGCACGGATACGCAACCAGGGCGGCGGATATGCGATGCCGAACCAGGCATATGTCTATATCTCTCGCGACATCACGATCACACCGGCAGACACGTATCTTGGCTCGATATCCACGGGACTTCTTCTTCCAGGCCGGATCAGCACCGGGACGACCTGGGTGACAATTCCCTCGAATCTCGGTCCCGGTGACTATTACATCGGCGTGGTGGCCGACGGGTTGGACACCGTATCGGAGATCAACGAGAACAACAACACAAACCACGCGAAAATACGGATAAGCGGAGGCCAGACGACAGTTCCGACCACATTCCCAACGACGATTCCCACCACCGTTCCGACGATGCAGCCGACATCGGTTCAGATAACTGTCCCGACCACTTTCCCGACGATGTCCATTACCGCCCCGGATCTCGTCGTGGAGTCTGTTACACCGGGAACGAGCAGCCCGTATGCCGGGCAGCGGATCGCGGTGACTGCACGGATACGCAACCAGGGCGGCGGATATGCGATGCCGAACCAGGCATATGTCTATATCTCTCGCGACACCACGATCACACCGGCAGACACGTATCTTGGCTCGATATCCACGGGACTTCTTCTTTCAGGCCGTATCAGCACCGGGACGACCTGGGTGACAATTCCCTCGAATCTCGGTCCAGGTGACTATTACATCGGCGTGGTGGCCGACGGGTTGGACACTGTATCGGAGAGCAACGAGAACAACAACGCGAACCATGCAAATATACGGATATCTGGCACTCAGACCACTGTTCCGACCACTGCACCGACGACGATTCCCACCACCGTTCCGACGACGCAGCCGACATCGGTTCAGATAACTGTCCCGACCACTTTCCCGACGATGTCCATTACCGCCCCGGATCTCGTCGTGGAGTCTGTTACACCTGGAACGAGCAGTCCATATGCCGCTCAGCGGATTTCGGTGAATGTGCGAATCGGAAACGAGGGCCGGGCACATGCGATGCCGAGCACGGTATATGTCTATCTCTCGCGTGACACGACGATCACGTCCGCAGACACGTATCTTGGCCAGATCCCCTTTAGTATCGTCCTCTCCGGGCGAAGCAGCAGCAGGACGGGTTATATGACGGTTCCTTACGGCACTGCACCGGGAGTCTATTATCTCGGAGCCGTGGCCGACGGGTTGGACACCGTATCGGAGATCAACGAGTATAACAACACGAATTATGCGATGGTTCAGGTGAAGGGCTAGGCTTTTGGTGTTCCCCGACATAGTGCCGGGACATAGCTATTTATCATGACAGGTACGTGTAACCCGATGGTTCAACAAAATTTTATATTTTAATTTTAATAGTTTAAAACCGATTAAAATGCAGCCAAATACAATCAAAAACATATCTCTGGGGATTTGTATGGCGATTCTTGTTTTTAGCGCCATGATTCCTGGTGTAGCCGCATCAGAAGAACGTTATTCAGGGACAGGCTGGACTCTCATACTTAATGAAGATCCCATCATCAACCCCCAGACAGGGAACCCCTACGAATCCATGGGGGATTTCTACCAGGCCACAAACCCTGCCTACTGGGAATCTCTCCCGATGACCGATCAAAATCGGTTGAGCAGGGAACCTGCAGTGCTTCCGGGATTGACTCTTGCAATCAGCAGAACAGAAGAGCAACAGGCCATGGCAATGGATCTGGCAGGGCAGACGATGACCAGGGCCGAATATTATGCATCTCTCTTTCCCGATCTCTTTGCTGTAGTGCCTGACTGGCAGAAGGAGATATGGGAGAATACCCAGGGGGTCGTGAACTCACATGGAATCCTGAGTCATCCTGGTACCCACGCATTCAGGGAGATAACCCTCTCGGAAGACGGGGAGGTTATCAGCGGTGCAATGACAGAGGAGGAATTGTTCCTCGCGGATACGGATTGCCCGTTCAATACCGATAATACTCTTCCCGATTCATCCATATCCGTCCAGGAGTCCCTCTCCATCGGCGGAACGGACGTTATTTCCCGGATCGAAATCGAAGAACCGAATTCGATGACAGATGATTCGCCTTTGTCTTTCGGCTCGCTCACCGGTCTGTATGGCAGGACAAACCTGCCCGTAATGGTTAACTCCGGGTTCTTGTCGGAGGAGAGGGGAACAGGGTATCCTGCGACGATAAAGCAATTGACCGGCCATTACAGCAGGTTTAGCCGGATCGGTTGAGAATAGTCCGGGACCCCCCTTTTTTGGAATGGAGGTAGCCCGTTTTGGTGCGATGCATATCAGAGCCGAGAGGATCTGGCACCCCTACTCTTTTTTTATTCGAAAATGTCAGCATCATCCGAATAACCGTGTCTTATCATCTGTTCATGTTGTACTTTTTCTCCTGTTTGCCGACGAAACAGCCATTCCGGATTGTTTCCACGCCGCGATATGACCTTCCGGAATCCAACCCATGGGTATTTATATACTTTATGTGCAAAACCATGTATAAACTCTATATTGCTATATGTTAAGGAATGATCTGGAAAAGCTGGTGTGATCGCATTCCAGGAACTATCCATGCAGCGGACAGACGAGAGACCGAGTGATGGATGCCCTGTCTTTGGGGTGAGGAGTAAAGCTATTCCGATCGGTCTTGGACTCCTCCTCGTCATTTTTGCCGCGGTGCCACTTCTCACCCCGGGCATTCCTGCTCCTCCCCTGCCAGTCATTGCCATACTGATCGTGTCCGGCGTTGTGTTTATCTGGATGGGGCTTTCCAGGTAGCTTTTCAATTCCTGTGAAGAACAGGCTCTTCGCTCTTGGTGTGGGTAGGATTGATGAACAGGATACATTTTGTGGGGCTATCCGCCTTCACACCCCATATGCGATGCCACGCCGCCGCCCCCGTAGGACGCCCCGGCGGCGGTTGTGAGTGACTGAATTGGTATGTAGATAACAATTCGATTCAGTCTCCCCACACAAAACAACGAGGAGGCGAAAAATAGGAGTTCTTAAGGAACCTGCAGGCAACCGCATATTGACAATGAATCCGGTTGACGATGTTTCCGAAGGGAAAGGGACCGAACCCGATCCGTCAGAAAGAGGGATGGAGGTACTCCTGCGGGAAGGAGCAGCTTCGGGGGATTCCCACGTGAGGGGCTATGCCACTTTCATGCTCGGGGGCCTGAAAGACCCGGGCCTGGTCGATTATTATGTCAGCAGGCTCCGCGATCCGGACAAGAAAGTCCGGGGCCAGGCGGCCGCGGCCCTGGCTGCTCTTGATGAGCAGGCCATCCCTGCACTGGTCCCGCTTCTCCGGGACGATGACTGGATCGTCCGGTACAGGGCAGTCGAGGCGATCGGGCTCATGAAGGATGACCGCCGGGCCGGACTCCTGATCGAAGCACTCTCCGACGCGAAGGACCACGTCCGCTACATGGCAGCAAAAGGGCTCTCGCGGTTGCATACCGGCGCGGCCCTGGAACCCCTCGCAGGCACTCTCTCCGACAGCAACGAGTACGTCAGGAAGATGGCTGCACGGGCAGTCGCGGGTATCGGGGGGAGCGAGGCCAGGGACCTCCTCGAAAAAGCCTTCTCAAAGGAGACGGATCCTGGCATCAAGTCTGCCATCATGGACCTTATTGCCGGGATAAAAGAAGAGTGAAACGGTCCCTACCGGATCTTTTCACCCGGCTTTACGGATTTTAGGGGGACGAGAAGGGACGCCTCGTCTCCGGCCGCAAGGATCATTCCGTTGGACTCGATGCCGAAGATCTTTGCCGGTGCCAGGTTGACGACAACGATGACCTGTTTTCCCACCAGTTCCCCCGGGTCATAAAACGGGGCCATTCCTGCTACGATCTGTCTCTTCTCGGTTCCGATATCCACCTGTAGTTTCAGGAGCTTGTTTGACTTTTTGACAGGCTCGGCCTCGATAACCTGTCCCACGCGGATATCCATCTTTGCAAATTCTTCAATAGTTATCTTTTCCATCTTTTCACCTCTCTTCTCCGCTTCTGCAACCCTCTTCTGGAGCATGCCGTCGAGATCGCCTATCAGGGAGTCATCGAGCTTCTCAAAGAGTGGCCGTGGTGGCGAAAGCTCCCTTGCAACGAGATCAATGAGTCCTTCCTGGATCGTATGATCTGCAATATTATCCGTGTTACCAAGCATCTGCCAGATATCCTGGGCCTTTTGTGGGATAACCGGTTCGAAGACCAAGGCTAGTGCTTTAACGATGGAGAGGCAGTTCCGTACCACCTGCATGGCTGCGCCCCTGTCGGTCTTGATCAGCTTCCATGGTGCGTTGGTCTGTATGTAGTTGTTGCCAAACGACGCCAGCGTCATCATGCCGTCGATGGCGGTCTTGAATTCGAACTCAGCGATAGCGGAATCAATCGCCGAAAATGATCTCTCGATCTCGTCGAAGATGTCCTTCTCCGTGGGAATGTCAGGGACTCCCCCGAACTCCTTGTGGGCGAAGTAGAGGCTCCGGTAGATGAAGTTTCCGAGGGTATTCACGAGCTCGCCATTGATCCGTTCACCAAAGATCTTCCAGGAAAAGTTCAGTTCCTTCGTATGGTTGGTGTACGAGAGGAGGTAGTAACGGAGATAATCGGCGGACAGGCCCCTGTCGAGATAATCCTCGTTGGTCCAGACCACGTAGCCCCGCGACTTGGAGAACTTGTGGTCATCCACTTTCACCATGCCGCTTGCCACCACTGCCTCGGGTGTTCCATATCCTGCACCCTTCAGGAGAGCCGGCCAGAAGATACAGTGGTGATAGATGATATCCCCCCCGATAAAATGCCTCACAGAGGTATCCCCGCACCAGTAGTCCCTCCAGTCTTTCCCGGTTGCCTCCGCCCATTCCTCGGTGAACGAGATATAGCCGATCGGTGCGTCGACCCAGACATAGACCACCAGGTCGTCGCGTCCAGGGAACTTTACCCCCCATTCAAGTGTCCTCGTGATGCACCAGTCCCGTAACTCGTCCTTCACCCATCCCAGGGCATAGTTGCGGGCATTCAGGGTCCCTTTCAGACCACCGAGGTGGTCGAGGAGAAATTCCCTGAAGTCACCCAGCCGAAAGAAGAAATGCTCCTGCTCCCGGAACTCCGCACGGTTTCCACAGACGGTGCAGGTGGGTTCCTGGATCTCTCCCGGTTCGAGATGTCGTCCGCACCCCTGGTCACACTCATCGCCCCTGGCCGGCTTTCCGCAATGGGGACATGTGCCCTCGACGTACCTGTCTGGCAGGAACCGCTCGCACTTCGTGCAGTAACTCTGCTGGATCACCTTCGAGTAGACAAACCCGTTGTCAATAAGTGACTGGACCATCTTCCGGGTGCGCCTGTGGTTGGTTGGGTCATCAGTCATCCCGAAATGGTCGAAGACGACACCCATCCTCTTGAATGTCCGGTCGAAGTGGTCATGGTATATCTCGGATAACTCCCTCGGCGTTCTTCCAGATTCCTCGGCACTCACAACGATAGGCGTGCCATGGTTATCGGAACCACAGATGAACACCACCTCGTCCCCTCTCCGGCGGAGATATCGCACGTAAAAATCGGCGGGCACATAGGTCCTCAAATGGCCGATATGACATGGACCGTTCGTATATGGGAGTCCGCATGTCACCAGCACGGGCTTGTCACTCATCACTACACTTTTGATGATGATGCTATAAATAAGATGATTACAATGAGGAAAAAACTCACATTCCGGACTGTATCGCTGGGAACAGAGCCACCAATCCCCAAAACGGAAGACCTTGCCGGGTGGATCAGAGAGAACAGGGGGAGGAATGCCGACCTGGTCACGTATCAGCTTGAAGAAGGGTTGATTCCCCAGATCGATGCCGGGATAGGTGATATCTGCACGGGAGGAAGATTTTACGGGAAACGGTGGCTGGAATGTCTGACAGGAATGGACGGGAGGACTATCGTCGCAGAGCCGGGATACCTGCCCGGACCGGTAGCAGCCGATGCGCAGGATATCGGAGTTTCCGTAAGGGATGCACGCGTTGCGCTGCCCGCCCCGCGCCTCCTCGGCCTGGAAGATTCGTATTTTTGTGATGAAGACGAGATGCAGGATGCATTGTCGGCGGTGTACCGGGGACTCATGCGTGCAATGAGGGATGCCGGGATTGCAGGCCACGTCCTCCATTGCGACCGGATTGTCGAACACGAACTCGAGATGCTGGCAGGAAAGAGAGTATTCTTCTTTGCACGGGACCCTGATGAAGAAGGCCTTGCAACGCTCCTCGAATTCCAGCGGGTCCTCGCAGTCACCAAAAAAGATATTCCCCTCGTCGAGGGGCTCATCGAAGAATACGAGATTAACCGGATTATCCTGGTCGATCCAGATGCCAGGGCACTCATGGCACTCCTCCAGATACGGGATCCTGACCAGATATCAACGGGTGGCTACTGCACATCAGCCTGTGATCGATACTGGAAAGACCTGGTGGATGTATCAACAATTGTCAGGTAGTCTCGGCAACCGCGACAAACCTGTCGAAGTGCGAGCTTCTCCCCAGGAACCGGAATAAGAGCCTGTCCCAGACGGAAAACGAAAATGATCCACCCGCGGCATTGGGGTGTCCTCCGCCGTTGAATTCCCTGGCAAGGATGTGGCTGATCGGCGGCTCCGACCGGAGCGAAAACCGCCCGTTTGGCGAGACCAGGACTTCGATATCGGTCCCGAGCTCCTTTCGTATCCGGGCGGCGGTCTCGCTCGGGTACCGGTATAGGGGTGCGAACGCGATGCGGTACTTATTGCCGGAGATCCGTGCTTTCCGGATGCTTTTTCTCATGACCTCCTCCATGTCATCCCTGATCTCCGCACATTCCCTCTCGATATATGCATCAGAGAAGATGCCCTTTTCCAGGCAATCGCGAACGTACTCACGGTTCTTCTTCCTCTGAAGCACTTCGCCAAGGACCGCCGAACGGGGGTCTTCATGTCTCCAGAGATCATAGTCGCACACCACGCCGGCCACAACGATTGCCACCGGATCACCGGGCATCAGGTCCTGGGCACAGATCCCGCAGGCGCAGGTTTTCGTGTCAACATGGACGATGTCACACAATGCTTCAGCCATCCGGATCTCGTCTTCATTCCAGCGGTGGTGATCCCGCCACTCTATCCTCCACCCATTCTCCCTGGCCCGGAGGAGAGTATTTTTGAGATCCTTCCTGAACCCGATGTCGCTGATCGAGAGGGTGTCTCCCTTCCCCGACACCCCTGATACTGCATCCAGTATGGCAGGGAATTTTCCAACCGAGCAGAAGATGGTCGTGATATCGCCAAATTTCATGCGGTGAATGGCATCGGCACCGACTGCGTCGAGATCGTTGTGGGTGAGATGAACCACGGGCAATTTCCGCGATTCCACCATTGCGATGATGCGATCATAGGGTTTTGTACCATCCCCACCAGGTAGAGCCATCTTCATTGAATCCAACTGCCGGACATAAAAAAAGAACGGAAGATGAATCCGGTGTAAAAAATCAGATCATTTATCAACCCGGAGGTTGAATATCATAAGCCCGCCTCAGTAGCTCAGTTTGGGAGAGCGCCAGACTGAAGATCTGGTTGTCCCCGGTTCAAATCCGGGCTGAGGCATACTGACACTGGGTACAAATCCCTCACAGAATTTGGCATGAAAATCCCGATCCTAAAAAGGTGAGGGAAATCAATAATCACCCATTTCCCGGATCAGGTTCTTTTAGCACAATAACAGCCTCCTTGAAGATCTTCAAGATCTCTTCCAACGTGACAACTGAAGGAATTCTCACTTTGACCATTTTGGCTGGATTGTGGACATCCTCACCCTTATGGTTGAAGAATTCATCATTAGTAATCAGATGCCAGATAAGAACGGCAATTTTACGGGCAAATGCAATAATAGCCTTTCCTGTACCAATGATTGGCTTCTTACGATCATAGAACCTGCGAAAAACATTATTATGACTTCTTGCAGCCGCATGTGCAACCTGAGTGAGGATCCACCGTGCATGTTCGGATCCTCTCTTCGTGATCGATCCAGTTCTCAGAGAACAGCTATTAAACCGGCAGGCTTAGGTTTTTATCTTAGAACTTCGAATAAAAAGTATGAGCGGGTTTGGAGACTATTCTCTCGATCAGGAATACCAGAAGATTGTCGGATTGGGGAACAAGTTGGGAGAGATCCGGGACATTATTGACTGAGAGAAATTTCGGCCGATTCTCAATGACATGTACCGGGACAACAAGGAGATTGGAGGCCGGCCACACCATGACGAGATCCTGATGATCAAGATACTGATCCTTGCCGGATGGCATGGATTA
>DAWO01000085.1 GCA_002509485.1 Methanolinea sp. UBA477 | reverse complement strand
CCAGGGCTCATCGATCGTATCATCTCCGGTCTTCCCGGTGATACGGTGGTGGTTTCGGTTCGCCACATCCCTGGTGTCACACCGGACAGGGACGGGAGCAGGTTTTTGTCAGACAGTCCGTGCGAGGTTATCCGGGGCGTTGCCGGAAGTTCCGGGAGTATCTCGAGCATCCAGGACTATGCCCAGTATTTCCGTGACCGGTACAACAGGCTGGGCGCCCTGGTCCGGAACCGCTGTGACCCGATCCCGATCGAGGGACTGCACAAATCCGGCAGGTACAGGCAGGAGAACTGTTCCATACTCGGCATCGTGATGGATGTACGGACCACCACAAACGGCCACCGCATGGCCGAACTCGAAGACACGACAGGGAATATCTCTGTCCTCTTCAACAAGGAAAGACCGGGATTCGATGAAGCCGAGACCATTGTCCCTGACGAAGTGATTGGTGTCCGGGGTACCCTGTCCGGTGACGGGAGGATCTTCTTTGCTGATCAGATCTTCCGGCCCGACGTCCCGATCAACCACGCACCCTATCATTCCAAGGATCCGGGGAAGGCAATCCTCATCTCTGATACACATGTGGGAAGTGATACCTTCCAGGAGGAGGCCTGGAAACGTTTTTCAGACTGGCTCGACGATTCGGATGCATCGTACCTGCTCATCGCAGGGGATCTCGTCGATGGAATCGGTGTCTACCCCGGACAGGAACATGAACTCACAATACGAAACATCTACGAACAGTACGATGTCTTTGCTGACATGATGAGAGACCTCCCATCACAGTTACAGATCGTCATCTCGCCAGGGAACCACGACGTGGTCAGGAATGCCGAACCGCAGCCGGTCATTCCACCTGAATTCTCGGAAAAATTTCCAAAAAACTGCATACTCGTCGAAAATCCGGCTATTGTAAATCTCCAGGGCGTCCGTATACAGATGTATCACGGGCGCTCCATCGACGACATGATCAGTATGATCCCGGGTGCATCGTACGAGAACTCCGCACCGATGATGATCGGTATGCTTCAGCGGCGCCATCTTGCACCGAGTTACGGGAAACGGACGCCCATCGCAGCGGGCCGCGAGGATAATCTCATCATAGACCCGCTTCCCGAGGTGCTGCATACCGGGCATATCCATATCATGGGAATTACCGAATACCGGGGCACCCTGTGCGTAAATTCCGGAACCTGGCAGTCCCAGACGTCCTTCCAGAAGCAGATGAATATACACCCGACCCCCGGACTGGCCGTATCCCTCGATCTCCAGAGCCTCGTTCCCGAGGTTTTGGACTTCAGTTAGAATACACCTGTTTTTTATGCCCCGGGCATAAAATGATCTGGGATAAACATCAGGAAGCTTTCCCGAAAATGAAGCTTCAGGGAGGATATTACAACATGGATCTCTTTGTTATTGTTCCAATCTGTGCCCTGATTGGACTGCTCTTTGCAGGCATCTCTTACATGAGAATGAAAAGAGAGGGCACGGGGACTGAAGTGATGCAGAAGATCGCCTCGGCGATCCATCTCGGTGCGATGGTCTACCTGAAACGGCAATACACATATATTGCTGTTTTTGTCATTGCGCTTGCTATCGTGCTCACAGCCGTCATCAATCCGCTTACCGCGGGTTGTTTCCTTGTCGGTGCGATTCTTTCGGCAACAGCCGGATTTATCGGCATGAATTCTGCCACCCGCGCAAATGTCAGGACCACCAATGCTGCCCGCCAGGGCATGGCGGCTGCATTTAAGGTTTCATTCTCCAGCGGGATGGTGATGGGTCTGTCCGTTGTCGGGCTGGGTCTCTTCGGCCTGTCAGTGCTTCTCTACGTGGTGAGCACCTTCAGTACACTGGATCTTGCTGCCAGCGTGAATGTCATCTCCGGGTTCTCACTCGGCGCCAGCTCTATCGCTCTTTTTGCCCGTGTCGGCGGAGGTATCTTCACGAAAGCGGCCGACGTGGGTGCCGACCTCGTGGGCAAAGTCGAGGCAGGCATTCCCGAGGATGACCCGCGCAACCCTGCGGTCATTGCTGACAACGTGGGAGACAACGTGGGCGACATCGCCGGCATGGGAGCAGACCTCTACGAGTCATATGTCGGTGCGATGGTTGCGACAATGCTCATCGGGGTGAGCGCCGCTGCGGCAGCGCAGTTCACCGGTGTATCCATCATCAACCTGGTTCTCCTGCCCCTCTTCATCGCTGCAGCAGGTATCATCGCATCAATCCTTGGGTCGTTTTTGGTACGGACTTCCAAAAACGAGAGCGGGGCCATACACAAGGCCTTCAACATCGGAACCTTTGCAAGCCTCATCATCACCGTTTTTGCCGTGTATTACCTGGTAAACACGCTGCTTGGACCCCAGTTCATCGGTGTCTTCGTGGCGACCATAGGTGGACTGGTTGCAGGATTCCTCATCGGCCTGATCACCGAGCACTATACATCATACGAACGGGGCCCGACACTGGCAATCGTGAAATCCTGTGAAACAGGTGCGGCAACCGATATTATCGCCGGACTGGCCAAGGGTATGGAGAGCACCTTCATCCCGGTCATGATCATCTCCGCAGCCATACTCCTCGCAGCAAACCAGGCCGGACTCTATGGCATAGCCATTGCAGGTGTCGGGATGCTTGCAACCCTCGGTATCACACTCTCCGTGGACGCATATGGGCCGGTGGCTGATAATGCAGGAGGAATCGCCGAGATGTCACACCAGGAGCCTGGTGTCCGCCAGATTACCGACACGCTCGATTCGGTGGGCAACACCACCGCAGCCATCGGAAAAGGGTTTGCAATCGGCGGCGCCGCCCTGACGGCTCTCGGGCTCTTCGCGGCATATTCCCAGAACGTGCAGCTCGATATCGTGAACCTGCTTGATCACACGGTCTTTGTGGGAATCCTCATCGGTGCCATGCTCCCGTTCCTATTCTCCAGTTTCGCAATGACGGCAGTCGGGAAGGCAGCGGGATTCATCGTCGATGAAGTCCGCCGCCAGTTCAAAGAGATCCCTGGCCTGATGGAAGGCAAGGCCGAGCCCGACTATGAAGCCTGCATCACGATATCGACAAACGCAGCAATCCGCCAGATGATCCTGCCCGGAATCCTGGCAATAGGGTCGCCACTGATCATCGGGATCCTGCTTGGCAAAGCCGCGCTTGCCGGTCTGCTTGCCGGTTCCATCTCGAGCGGTTTCGTCCTCGCAATCATGATGGCCAATTCGGGTGGCGCGTGGGACAATGCCAAGAAATATATCGAGCAGGGCCATGCCGGTGGAAAGGGATCACCCGCACACAAGGCGGCAGTCACGGGAGACACAGTGGGAGACCCGTTCAAGGACACGGCCGGGCCGGCCTTGAACATTCTCATCAAACTGATGTCGATTGTGGCGGTGGTCTTTGCGCCACTATTCCTCGTCTAAATTTCATATGAAAATGGTTACACCATTTTCATTTTGTTTTTCTGGTATCCCGATGAGAATTGCGTGATTTTTTTGCGGGATTTTACACTAGGTGCCTCACGCATCGAAAAAGATCCGATCATTTGGGAAAAAAGAGATTCTGGTTATTTTTCCAGCTTCTGAATGAATTTCTGGTGCATACGGAGATCATCTCCAAGCTCGGGATGAAATGAGAGTGCCACGTGCCTGCCCTGGGCTACAGCGACAATTCCCGAATCGATCCGTGCGAGCACTTCTACGCCTGGTCCCGCCCTTGTGACCACCGGTGCCCGTATAAATATCGCGTGAAACGTTCCTGCAAGACCTGTCACCTCGAGATCTGCTTCGAATGACTCTCTCTGCCTCCCAAAAGCGTTCCTCTGCACGTCGATATCGATCAGTGCAAGGGTCTTTATTCGTGGGTCGTCCACGCGCTTAGCCAGGAGGACCATGCCTGCGCAGGTGGCAAATATGCCGCCGTCAAAGGAGATGATAGGATCGTACATCCCGTTCTTCTGAATAAGACGGGATATTGTGGTGGATTCACCGCCAGGGATGGCCAAACCGTCGAGATCGGATAATTGCGCCGCCTTCCTGACAGCAATTACCTCCGACCCCGTTTCCCTGCCGGTAGCCTTCAATGCGAGGGAAAAAGCTGATATGTGTTCGCTTACATCCCCCTGAAGCGCAAGTACTCCTATTTTAACGCCCACGATACTGGAGCACCTCATCGTCTCTGAGAGTGTGAACATCCAGGCCTTTCATAGCCTCGCCAAGGCCCTTGCTGACACTGGCGATTACGGAAGGCTCTTCAAAGTGGTTCACCGCCTCGACGATCGCCCGTGCCATTCTCTCAGGTTCTGCAGAGAGGAATATTCCCGATCCGACAAATACCCCATCAGCTCCAAGCTGCATCATGAGAGCCGCATCGCTCGGTGTTGCGATTCCTCCCGCCGAGAAGTTGACCACGGGGAGCCGTCCCATCCGTACCGTCTCGAGCAGGAGGTCCGGGGGGGCCTCGAGATCCCGGGCCCTGTCGATGATCTCCTGGTCGTTCCTTCCCTGCAGGCTCCGTATCTCGCCCATGATGTTTCTCATGTGCCGGACGGCCTCAACGACGTTTCCGGTTCCTGCCTCGCCCTTCGTGCGGACCATTGCCGCTCCCTCGTGGATGCGGCGGAGCGCCTCACCCAGGTCACGGGCTCCGCAGACAAACGGAACCGTGAACTGTTTCTTGTCGATGTGGAACTGTTCATCGGCAGGAGTGAGGACCTCGCTCTCGTCGATCATGTCTACACCGAGCGACTCGAGTACCTGGGCTTCCACGAAATGTCCGATCCTCACCTTGCCCATGACAGGAATGGATACCGCATCGATTATCTCCAGGATTATGCCCGGATCGGCCATCCGTGCAACTCCACCGGCCTTCCTGATATCGGCAGGAACCCGTTCAAGGGCCATCACCGCAACGGCACCTGACTTCTCTGCGATCACTGCCTGGTCGGCATTGACAACATCCATTATAACCCCGCCTTTCTGCATGGATGCAAAACCGCGTTTCAGCAGCTCGGTGCCGAACCTCAGTTCCTCGAGTTTCATATGCCTGTATATTTGGCAAGAGATCCCAATAAAAGTAGTGCAGCAACCATAAGAAGCGAAAACATGAGCGTTACTACCCGAACGGCCGCGACAATCTCATTGCCGGCCTCTTCAAGCGGGAAGACTCCCGGACCGATCCGGTACACTCCCGGTTTCTCGAACATGACACCGGTTCCACCTGCAATAATAGCAATGGGAATGCCCCCGTTTATTCCAGGTCTCTTGTGCCTATCATCCCGGAGAGTCTGGCAGGCCGATGTGAAGCGGCCTTTCCATGCAAAATAGAGGAGGAGGAGTGCGCCGGCAACTCGTGCAGGAATATAATTGAGGATGTCGTCTGCCCGCGCAGAGAACCACCCGAGCCTTGTACGCTCGTCCCTGTACCCGAGCATGGCATCCATCGTATTTGCCGCCCTGTACACTGCAGCACCGGCAAGCCCAAAGAGCGAGAAATAGAAGAGGGGTGCGATGATGCTGTCTA
>DAWO01000046.1 GCA_002509485.1 Methanolinea sp. UBA477 | reverse complement strand
CAAGGTCGAACGCGTGCTCCATCTTTTCTGGAAAGACCGGATCGGAGAGCAACTCCTCGACCGTATCGTACCCGGTCCCGGACAGGATTCCGGGATAGAGGAACCTGAGGATCAGGGCCGGCAGCCCGGAGAGTATCGTCTCACCGGTGCGGTCCCGGAGAACCTCCCTGATCTTTCCTCCGATCAGGATCACCTCACAGTCTGGAAAGAGGAGCCGTGACCATCGGAGGCCCAGGCGGCCCGTGGTCAGCACCACCCTTCCGGGGACAGACGCCCGCTCCCTGGCCGAATCGCAGAGGTGATCGTCCCAGGGCTCGACGAGCCCGGTCGTCCCGAGGATGGATATTCCGCCATGGATTCCGATCCGCGGGTTCAGGGTCTTTTTTGCGGCCTCCCGTCCGCCGGGCACTGATACGTGGATACGTGCCCCGGGGATGCCTGTCATCTCCATGGCCTCGTCGGCTGACTGGAGGATGCACTCGAGAGCCGTGGGACTGACAGCAGGGCTCCCCTTCGCGAAACGGGGAGTGTCGCGCTCAAACCTCCCGATACCTTCTCCGGGAACAATTACAAGGCCATCATCAGATCTCGAGGCGACAGCGACAAACTCGAGACCGGCAGTCGCATCTTGTGGATAGTCCCCGGCATATTTCCTGGCAATCGCTTTCCCACCCGATGACTCTACCGGGACCGTGACGGTGATTCCTGGTGGCGTGGTGATCTCGACGGCTGATACCGGAGAAGAGAGCGATAGCACCGCGGCCTTGCATGCTGCGGCCGCAGTAGTTCCGGTCGTAAACCCTCTCCTTCTCACGGCACCTGACGAGGTCAGCACTGCGAGACCGGACCGGACCAGTCCGAGTTCTCCTGGTCTGCCACAACGCCGGATCCATTCCTCCGGGTACCTGAATCCGGAGACCGGATCAATGACTTCCTGGTTCACGTCTCCGGGGTTCCCGAGAATATGGTGATGATCTCATTCAGCGCCGCCACCGCCACCGGCGTTCCGCCCCGTGTCCCTTCAACAGATATCGACGGCACGTCGAGTGCCACGAGTTCTTCCTTGGACTCGGCTGCGTTCACAAAACCCACCGCCGAACCGATGACGAGAGCGGGTCTTTTTCCCTCCCGGATCATCCCGCAGACTGCAAGCAGCGCCGACGGAGCGTTGCCGATGACCACGATCGATCCGTCGATCCTGTCCGCGAGTGCGATCATCCCCGCGCTTGTCCTGGTGATATCCCGTGCTTTCGCGATATCGGAGCCATAGTCAAGTGCACACAGGACCGGGCTGTCGTGGCCGGTCTTCTGGATGCCGACCTGCACCATCCTGATATCCGCGATGACCGGGGCTTTCCTCGCAAGCGCTTCAAGACCCGAATTCACCGGGTCGTGCCGGAACCTGATGAGATCCGCCATCAAGAAGTCCCCGACAGCAATCGAGCACCTCTGCCTGATCCGATCCTCGTACCCCTCGTCTCCAAGCACTTTTCTCGCAAGCGATCTGCTCCGGGCAGATATCTCGTATGCCTCGCCCGTGGTCGCCCCAAGGTCAATATACGTATTTCCGGTGATACCCTCTCGGGGTGATGATTCCTTTGACATTATCGCCATTCCTCCATATCCTGCTCTCTTCTCCGCCTATGATGACCGCAGAATGCATATCAATCCAGTCTTCGAGGTC
This sequence comes from Methanolinea sp. UBA477, assembly GCA_002509485.1. Taxonomy (GTDB): domain Archaea; phylum Halobacteriota; class Methanomicrobia; order Methanomicrobiales; family Methanospirillaceae; genus SD8. The sequence goes on along the minus strand of DAWO01000046.1, from coordinate 16,704 downwards.
TCCTGCTTTCGAGAGCGTGGTGATCCGTATCTCCTCGCCATCCCGGTATGCATTCCTGACCACTCCTATCGGGGTGTCGGCAGATCGAAATTCTGCTGCAATCTCCACGGCCATGGCAAAATTGTGGGGCCTGCCCCGGCTTCTCGGGTTATACAGCACAACGGGAATTCCCGTCGAAAAAACTCCTTTGAGCCGCTTTTCGATCTCCTCGATGGGAGTGAGGAGGTCAGAGAGGCTGATGACCGCAAAGTCCCCTGAAAGGGGTGAGCCAAGCAGCGATGCCGACGCACTTGCCGCTGTCACGCCAGGTATTATCTCTACCCGTGTATCAGACCCGCTCCTCTCCACGAACTCGAGCACGATACTCGCCATACCGTAAATACCCGGATCGCCACCGCTCACCATCGAGACCACGTGGTCCCTGGCCAGTTCAACGGCTTTCTTCGCCCTCTCCACCTCTTTTCCCATCGAGCTCCGGATGACGGCCTTTCCACCAAGCAGGGGCTGCAACGGGGCGAGGTACGACTCGTTCCCGATAACGTACTCCGACTCCCCGATCACCCGGATCGCCTTCATTGTCATCTGTTCCGGATTACCGGGCCCTGTCCCGACGATATACAGGCATCCCTTCGATTCACCTGGCGATTGCAATGGTCACACCCCCGTAGACTCTCTTCGGGAGAATGAGTTCCCTTCTCCTGGATGATGCGAGCGCACAGGGCTCGGCCACTCCTGCAAGCCCGATTCGGCCCGCACCCGACGGGGACTGCGGGGGATGGGCAGAGAGAACCGCATCGTCCAGGAAGAGGAGCGTCCCGACCATTGCATCCACCGCTTCTTTCAGTCCCTTTTCCTGCATCTTCTTCTCTGTCGTCGCATAGATCATGATCTCTTCGGCAGTAATGCCGGCATCAGCTGTCGCCGAACGGATGGCAGCAAGCACCTCTTCCCTGCCGATATTCTTCCGGCACCCGATTCCCATCGAGTATTCACCCTCCTTTATCAGCACCGAAACGCCTGGCCCGGCGATAACGATAGACGGGCGGGGTGGGGCAAATACGGGGACATCTCCGTCTAGAATGGCAGCATTGACCTCCCGTGTGGAATCACGGTTCAGGACCGCACAATCCATATCCTTTGCCAGGACCTCGACAGCAGTCCTTCCCGCAGTCTCGGTTGCGGTTGTCACGACCGGGATTATGCCAAGCCCGGATAGTCTCCTGGCGAGGTCGTTTCCACCATGGTGTCCGCCGATCAGGGGAACCGCAAATCGCAGGTCGGGACTCACCACGACAACCGCAGGGTCGTCCCACTTGTCGTTGAGGATAGGAGCCACGCTCCGTGCGACTATCCCCATGGACATGACGGCCACGATGCGGCGGTATTCTGAAAATGCCTTCCTGAATACGCCCTTGTGATAGAAGAGGAGATCACATCCGAGAAAGTCTGCCACACGTCTCGCCCGTTCTTCAAACCTCGGAAGGGAGATGACTATCTCGTTCATGAGTAGAGTTGCGACCTCCGGTGACCCGACCTGCCCGGGGCGAGGATCCCACCGATGATGAGCAGTGCAGTGCGGTGGATTCCCGCTTCCTTTGCCTTTTGGGCGATGTCTGATACCGTTCCGGAGATGATCTTCTGGTCAGGCCACGTAGCCCTATATACCACTGCAGCAGGAGTATCCGGAGGACACCTGACCCGGGAGGTTACATATTCCAGCCGTCCGGCACCGAGGAAGACCACCATGGTCGCTCCATGCTCGGAGAGCGCAGGGAGATCGTCCTCTTCGAGTGTCTCTCCTGCAGGACGGGTCACGATGAGCGTGTCTGATACCCCACCGAGGGTCAGCTGGGTGGAGAGGGCCGCAGCGGCACCGAACATCGACGATACCCCGGGGATCACTTCGTACTCGATCCCCTCCCTGGCAAGCATCTCCATCTGCTCGACAATCGCCCCAAAAAGAGACGGATCTCCAGAATGCAGCCGCACCACCGTCTTTCCTTCCCGCGCCTGATCGACCATTACGGGTACTGTCTCCTCCAGTGTTTTGCCCCAGCTGTCAATCTTTTGTCCGGCGGGGCAGCGGTCCACGAGGACGGGATTGACAAGAGATCCCGTGTATACGAGAACATCCGCCTTCTGGAGTAAATCGTTTCCCCTGACGGTTATGAGATCCGGATCGCCCGGCCCCGCACCGACAAAATAGATCTTTCCCATTCAGCGCCCCGCATAGAGGATACTCATGTAATCGCTCGTCTCAGGCAGCTCGTCTGCGGAATATATCTTCATATCATCCATAAACATCCGTTCCACGAGGATAAAGGAGAAAAAACCCTCTCTTTTCAACTCCAGGATCTTCTCTCTTGGTCTCCTGACCTTGAGCAGGATCCTGGACTGTGGTTCGCTGCCGTCGGTCACGAGGAAACTGTCACCGAGCGATACGCCCGCAACCGAGGCAAAGGCTGTGAACGAGCTCACCCCCGGCTCTGTCGCACAGGCAATATCGGGGTATTTCTCCTGGATCACTTCGCAGAGCCGGTGGAAGGTCGAGAAGAAATTCGGGTCCCCGAGGATTCCGAGCACCGCCGTGCCATCTCGGGCAGGACCGGCTATCCGTTCGGCATTCTTCTCCATGGAGGACCTGATCCTGTCCGCATTATCAGTCATCGGAAAATCCAGGATCTCCGCTTCCCGGTAGGGGAGCACCAGGTCATATGCGATCCTCCCCGGGACGAAGACCGCATCCACCTCTTTCAGGAGCCGCACAGCACGGAGCGTGAGCAGTTCCGGATCACCCGGACCAAGTCCCAGTCCTACAAGCATTCGGCGCACCCCCCTGATATGATATATATCGGATCAAGCGGGCGAAAGATCGTTCCCCTGCCGAGTGGATACGAGCGCGAGACCGAGACATGCGTCGCTTCCCGGTATATCCCGAGCCGCTTCATCTCCTGCATGGCACAATAAGCCGTCTCCAGGAGAACGGCATTCACGACAATCGACCGCACGTTTTTCCCTGCAAGTATCGCGAGCACCCTCTCGAGGTCCTTTGAACCCCCGACGAACACGGCATCCACCGAATCGATCGTTTCAAGAAGATCTCCTGCGTCCCCGCAGACAAACTCCGCATTCCCTATGCCTTCCCCTGCAGCGAACTCTCTGGCGTGATTTACCGCCTCGATACGCATATCGACGCCAATCACCCGTTGTACGAGCGGTGCCGCATTGATGGAGATCTTTCCTGTGCCACACCCGATATCGACAAAGATATCCGACTCTCGAAGACCGAGCTTGAAAAGGACAATTGCCATGACCTCGTCCTGTGTGGGTCCACCGGAAAGACTCAATCAAACACCTTCATAAAATAGGGTTGTTGTAAATTATTAATTGGTTGTTTTCCCGTCTCAATCCAGAACAGATCAACGATCGAACCTGGTTATTCGGGGTCGCATCACCTGTCGGGCGCCAGGCTGCATACTCCTTTCAGGCCAGCATTGCAGTCCGGCCGTGTATCTCGAGAAATCCCTCGTCTTCCAGCTGCATGAGAAGTGCCCGTGCCCTGTCGGGATCAGCATCAAGCTGCAGGAGAAGCTGGTCAACCTCCATCACGGGATACTCCCGGAGCAGGTCGAGGATACGACCCCGGATCTGACGGTCTGATCCCTGGAAGACGGATTGTCGCTGGTAGTGGGCGCTTCGCCGGTTTGCATTCCCGTATTTTTTCTTCAGGAAGACGCCAAGGTCCATCAGTGCGTAATACCACTCACGCGGGTTCTCCCGGTCGAGGGTCTTCTCCACACGCGGTAAGATCCGGGCATCGTTTACCCCGATCTCCCCGGGAAAGAAGCAATGGATGAATACACGGCGGATATTTGTCTCGACAAGGACGGACGGGCGTCCGAATGCAAATGCCATGATGGCTGCGGCTGTCGCCTTCCCGATTCCGGGAAGATCACGCAGCGCCGCCTCGTCTTCGGGCAGGAGTCCCCCATGGCAATCCACTACGCGTTCTGCAATCCTGTGCAGGTAGATCGCCCGCCGGTTGTATCCAAGACCCTGCCATTGCCTGACGACATCTCCCGGTGTAGCGGATGCAAGGGCAAAAAAATCGGGAAAAAGCCCGGTGAACGAGAGGTACCTTGGAAGAACCCTCTCCACCTGGGTCTGCTGGAGCATCATCTCCGATACAAGGATGTGGTACGGATCATGCGTCTCCCTCCAGGGAAACTCCCTCCGGTTCCCATGATAGAACGCGTACACACGCGACTGGAAATCCCGGACTGACATCTCCTCCATCTCACACATCTCCCCATACAGGCCCCGAATCGAGGATTTCCATCCAAAAGGCCCGCGTTTCTCAATAATATATCAGTCAGGCAAGGATTATCAACCTTGAGACGCGACCACCTGGTGACAGGAGCCGGCGGTCTTCAAAAGGGGGCTTTCCTGCCCTTCGCAGTCACTGCCGCAAGCCCTGTGAAACCCATGAAGATTGGATATCCCTGTATCAACAGATCGGTAAAATGCCGGGGAAACCGGACATTCCGGCTGGCATCATATTCCCTGGAACGCTTTATCGATGTCTGCACGGCAAACCTCGACTGCCTCGCGCAGGTACTCCGGTACAACGTCGCTTCAGGGATTCTCTTCTTCCGCATCAGCTCGGACATTATCCCTTTCGCATCCCACCCGGTGCTTGATGTTGCCTGGCAGGAGATATTTGGACAAAAACTCGAGGAGATCGGGGGATACATCAGGGCGAACCAGATCAGGATATCGATGCACCCCGACCAGTTCGTGGTGATCAACTCGAACAGGGGCGATGTCGTGGAGAGGAGTGTGCGGGAGCTCGGGTACCATGCCGACTTCCTCGGACAACTCGGTCTTTCGGAATATGCCAGGATTCAGATCCATGTCGGCGGCGTCTATGGTGACCGGGTGGAGGCGATGGACCGGTTCATTTCCAGTTACCGTGAACTGCTCGACAACCATGTCAGGAAGTACCTCTCCATAGAAAACGACGACAGGTGTTATTGCCTGGCAGACTGCCTTGAGATAAACAGGAAAACCGGCATCCCGGTAATCTTTGACCATTTTCACCACTCGCTCCTGAACAGGGGCGAACCGGTTTCCGAGGCCATGGCATCCGCTGCAGCAACGTGGAGTGGAGACTGCGGGCTTCCGATGGTCGATTACAGCTCACAGGAAACAGGTAAGCGCCCCGGAGTGCATGCAGAGACGATAGATACCGGTGACTTCTCGACCTTCGTGGAGACGAGCAGCGGGCTTGATTTTGATATCATGCTCGAGATAAAGGACAAGGAGAAGAGTGCCCTCCGGGCGATTGACTGCCTCTCCTCAGATCCCCGGCTGATAACCGGAGTTGATTCATGATCCAGGAAGAACGAATCACGGTCCTCTCGGGTTCCCCGCCAAGGGCCGGTGCGTATGTCCTCTACTGGATGCAGGCAACCCACCGTGTCGACGCAGACCATGCCCTGGCATACGCCATCCTGGAAGGAAACAGGCTCGCCCTCCCGGTCCTGGCATTCTTCGGTCTCGCCCCATCGTACCCGGGAGCGGTATGGCGCCATTACCACTTCATGCTCGAGGGACTGGAAGAGGCAGGTGAATCCCTCGATACGCTCGGAATAAAACTGGTTATCCGTTCGGGAGACCCGGTCGATGGTCTTCTGGAACTCTCAAAGGACGCCGCCCTCGTCGTGGTGGACACCGGCTACCTTCGCCTGCACCGTGAATGGGTAGCGCGCGTGCATGGGAAACACTCCGCTGCCCCTTCATCAGGGTTGAATCGAATGCCATCGTCCCGGTCATGACGGCATCGCCGCACGAAGAGTACTCGGCTGCAACCTTCAGGCCCAAAATTCTCCGGGCCTCGGGCGTTTTCTCGTCGATCTGCAGGTACCGGAACCCGATACGCGATCCACGAATCTTGAACTGGATAGCCTTGAGTTGGACGATATCAAACAGATTCGTGCCCTCCTGGATATCGATACCGCGATCGGGCCCGTCGACGGCTTTTCAGGGGGGACAGCCCGGGCAATCTCACGACTTACGAGATTCATCGACACCCGGCTCGATTCGTTCCCGGAAGAGAGGAACGACCCATCCCTTGATTGTCTCTCCAACATGAGTCCGTACCTGCATTTCGGCCAGGTATCTCCTCTCAGGGTATCACTCATGGTATCGGCAACCGGGAGCGGGGGAAGAGACGCATACCTCGAGGAACTCGTGGTGAGGAGGGAACTTGCGATCAACTTCGTCCGGTATAACCCGCAGTATGACTCGTATTCCGGCTTCCCGACTGGTGCAGAGAGACACGTGAGAGCCACGCCAAGGACAGAAGGGAGCATGTGTACTCGCTGCAGGAACTGGAGAGCGCCCGGACACACGACTCGTTCTGGAATGCCGCCCAGGAGGAGATGCGGATCAGGGGAAAGATGCACGGGTACATGAGGATGTAATGGGGAAAGAAGATCCTTGAATGGTCTGCCGACCCAGAATCAGCATACAACACCGCAATGTATTTGAACGACCGGTACAAACTCGACGGCCGGGATCCAAACGGCTATGCAGGAGTCGCCTGGTGTTTCGGGAAACATGACCGCCCATGGAAGGAACGCGGGGTCTTTGGAAAGGTTCGGTACATGAATGACCGGGGTCTCTCCCGGAAATTCGATATGGGGGACGCTACGTTGAAACGGTAGACCGAATACAAAAAAATCAGTGATATTGGGCCATAATATCTCTTAAAGAGACTGTCCCAAGGGATCCCGTCCTCTGGAAGAACCAGTTGATCCTCTCCTCGCCCGACCCGACAGCAAAGTTCGTAGTCCAGCTCTCGGACAACGGACCCTCGCGGATCGAGATACTGGTCCATTCCATCTTTTCCTCAACCCCGCCAGAGACTGATGTCCACCTGATGGACGTGGTCTCATTCACCACGGCATCCCCTGAAACATAGGTGTTCGTGGTGATATACCGGTTGAGAAGCGAGCTGTCGATTGCTGCACAGGGGATGGAGACGAGGAGGACGGCGATCAGAAGGCCCAGTGCTGTTTTTATCAGGACTTTACTCATACAAACCTCCTAAACTCCACGGAACGGAGATAGTTTTCATGCGTAGTTAAGAGCTGTGCATCATACAATAAAATGCTTCTCCCCTTTCGGACCGGATGGGATTAAAACCGCTTAAATAATGTGTCAATCTTCTTTTTCGGAAATACAATCATTGTCGGCCGCCCGTGCGGGCACGTCCATGGATCCCGTGTCGCCATCAGTTGTGAAACCAGCCGGGAACACTGATCATCGGTGCAGATCGTGCCTGCCTTGATGGCCCCCCTGCACGCAACCAGCCTCCTGATCTTCTCCCGCGCATCAACCCCCGTCCTGAGCCCCTCGTCAAGGATGCCCGAGAGCATATCCCTCACATCAGACGGATCCTCGCTCCTTCCCAGGAAGACCGGCACCGCACGTACCAGGAATGCCCCGTTTCCGAACTCTTCGATCGAGAAGCCCTCGCCTGAGAGGATGTCAATCTTTTCCCGCAGAAACTCGGATTCTCCGATTGAGAGGTGGATAGTGACAGGTGATATCAGTTCCTGTGAGACCTGCCGGCCATTTTTCTCCCTGATCTGGTCATAGAGTATCCGCTCGTGGGCCGCATGCTGATCAAGTATCACGAGATCTTCATCGGCAGTGAAAGCCACGATATAGGTATCGCCAAGCTGCCCGATCACCTGCATCCGTGGGATTGGGAGACGGTCAGCTCCTCCATCCGGAAGAAGGGAGGTCTGCCTCAGCCGGCGTTCCGTCACCTGCAGCTCGCCGAGGGTCGGTTCACGTATCACAGAGGGTTCGACGGTTGAGGGGCTATACCTGGATACAGGGAAATTATCAGGAACCAGGTCCTCCCGTCTCCCGGGTACGAGATCCTGCCCGCGAAGCGCCTCGTGGATGATCTTTTTCAGATCGGCTCTCACCTCCTCCTCACGGCTTATGCGGATCTGCCTCTTCGCAGGGTGGACATTCACATCAACAAGATTCCTCCTGACAGTTATGTCAAGAAATGCGACGGGAAACCGATCTGCCGGCAGAAGGGTTCCATAGCCCTCCCTGACAGCCTCAATCAGGCTTCTTGAATATACAACCCTCGAGTTGACCGACAGGAAGACCTGGTAGGCACTCTGGCGGGAGAGCGACGGCCGGGAGATATACCCCTTCACCCGGACCAGTTCACCCTCCCCCCCGACCTCGATCAGGCTCCGTGCGTATTCGTTCCCAAACAGTGCCACAACGGCAGAACGGAGATCTCCTCCGCGGGGTGTTGCAAACTTCTCCCGTCCGTTGTGGACGAACCTGAAAGACAGGTGCGGCCAGGAGAGCACGATTCGCTCCATGACAGAGGTGATGTATCCAATCTCCGCCTTTGGCGATCTCTGGAACTTCTTCCGGGCCGGCGTATTGAAAAAGATATCTTCAACGGTCACGGTCGTCCCTTCAGGCGAGCCCGCCTCTCTCTTCTCGATGATCTCACCGCCCGCACACACGATCAGAGTACCTGTCGGATTTCCCGACCCGCGTGGCCTGGAAAGGATGGTCACGCGGGAGACCGAGGCGATGCTTGCCAGCGCTTCCCCGCGGAAACCGAGGGTCGCGCACCTGGTGAGATCCCCGATACGTTCGATCTTGCTTGTCGAATGACGGGTAAAGACCAGGTCCGCATCGGCAGGAGAGATCCCAGACCCGTCATCTGTGACGCGTATCCTGCTGATCGCATCCTTCGTGGATGTGATCTCCACCTCTATCCTTCCAGCCCCGGAGTCGATTGAATTCTCGACCAGTTCCTTTACAACCGATGCAGGCCTCTCCACGACCTCACCGGCGGCAATCTGGTTTGCGGTGGAGGGATCAAGGATCCTGATCGCATTACCCGGCCCGGTCATCTTCTTTTTCACCCCCCATCCTTCACGTGTTTCCTGAGTTCGTAGATGAGAGAGAGCGCCTGGCGGGGAGTCAGGGAATCGGGATCGATCTCTTTTATCCTTTCCGCAAGCGGATCGGGTCCTGTCATCCCGCTGTCAACGAGGAGCATCTGGGTGTACCTCTTCACGTTTCCGCCGGTTCCCGGATCATTCCTGACCAGCTCTTCGAGCAGTTCGCGTGCCCTGGATACCACTCTTTTCGGAACCCCGGCAAGCGACGCGACGTGAATCCCATAGCTCTTGTCAGTTGCCCCGGGAATGAGTTTTCGCAGGAATATCACGTCATCCCCGGTGTCCCGAACCGCGAAGTGAAAATTCCTGACTCTCTTTAGATCGGCCTCTGCGGAGACCAGCTCATGGAAGTGCGTGGCAAAGAGGGTTCTTGGGCCTGATCCCCCTTTCCCGTGAAGGAAATCAAGCACCGACCTGGCGATGCAGAACCCGTCCAGCGTGCTCGTGCCGCGGCCGATCTCATCCAGGATAACGAGGCTCCTTCCGGTGAGATTGTTCAGGATATTCGCCATCTCGAGCATCTCCACCATGAAGGTGCTCTGCCCGCTCGCCAGGTCGTCGAATGCGCCCACCCTTGTAAAGACACGATCAGCGACCCCGATTCCGGCATAGGCTGCCGGGACAAAGCATCCTGCCTGTGCCATTATGGTGATCAGCGCCACCCCACGCATGTAGGTGGACTTGCCGGCCATGTTGGCACCGGTGATGATCAAGATCTGGTCATCCTTCACCGAGAGGTGTGTATCATTGGGCACATACGCACCTCCCATCTGCAGCTCGACCACCGGGTGGCGTCCTTCGCGGATCAGGATCTCTCCCGAATCATCCACGACCGGGCGTACGTAATTGTATGCTGCGGCTACCTCCGCGAGGGAGGCGAAGAGATCGATCTCTGCTATCCCTGCAGCCGTCTCCTGGAGATCGCCTACCCCGGCTGCAAGCTGCGACAGGATATCCTGGTAGACAGACTGCTCCAGCGACAGGAGCTTCTCGTCAGCCGACTTGATGACCGATTCCTTCTCCTTCAATTCGGGTATCGTGAACCGTTCTCCGGTGGAGGTGGTCTGTTTTCGTTCATACTCGCCGGGTACGAGACCAAGGTTCGGCTTCGTAACCTCGATGTAGTATCCAAAGACAGAGTTGTAACCAACCTTGAGCGATCGTATTCCCGTTCTCTCCCTTTCCTTCTTCTGCAGCTCGGTGATCCAGTCCTTGCCCGATGACGACAGCAGGCGCAGCTCGTCGAGTTCGGCGCTGTACCCCTGCCGTATTACACCGCCGTTCCTGACCGCTGCAGGGGGGTCGTCGACGATGGACCTCCCGACGAGCGATCTCATCCATTCCAGGTCACCACACCGGTTGCAGGCACGGGATACAAGATCCGGGAGAGCCCACTCCCCATTGCCGGATAGTGTGCTCAACACCTCCGGAACCCGCTCCAATGACTGCGAAAGGGTTACGAGATCACGGGGGCCCGCATTTCCGAACGCGATCCTTCCGGCTATGCGCTCGAAGTCCGCGCATTTTTTAAGAATCGATGTGATCTCTGTCCGGATACCGTTTCCTGCAAAGAAGAAATCCACGGCATCAAGACGCCTGTTTATCACATCAACCGACGTCAGGGGTGCACAGAGGCACCTTCTGAGAAGCCGGCTTCCCATCGGGGTTGCAGTCCGGTCAAGGGTGGAAAAGAGCGTGGCATCATCCTTTCTCCCCCTGATACCCGAGAGGATCTCCAGGTTCCGGAGTGTTGTGGCATCGAGCGTGCAGAACTCCCCGGAATTCTTCACATATACGCCGAGGATATGTGCGAGCGAGGATCTCTGTGTATCCTTTGCGTAACGGAGAACCGCACCTGCTGCCGAAATAGCGGGTGGAATCGCAGTGATGCCGTATCCCTCGAGTGATGTGACGCCGAAATGCCTGCAGAGGAGATCTGACGACTCATCTGGATCGAAGGCCTCCAACGGATAGCGGGTGACAAGAACTCCTTTCTCCTCCAAAATTGCACCGATCGTGTCCGGGAGGTTTTCAGGAACCAGGCATTCAGCAGGATCATAGCGGAATATGTCAGATACCAGGTCTCCTTCACTCCCGCCACGGGCACAGCTCGTCACGAAAAACTCTCCTGTAGAGATATCGAGGAAGGCCATCCCCCACACACGGGGTTTCTCACCCGGGAAAAGTGACATCAGGTAATGTGCGTCGCCGGTGGAGAGGTACTGCTCGTCGATCACCGTTCCGGGTGTAATAACCCTGACAACCTCGCGTCTGACCACCCCCTTTGCGTTTCGTGCGTCCTCGACCTGGTCAGATATCGCCACCCTGTATCCTTTTGAGACCAGTCGGGCGATATATCCGTCGGCCGCGTGACGCGGGACACCTGCGAGCGGGATAGAATTGCCGTCTTTGTCCTTCGAACGCGAGGTCAGCACGATGTCGAGTTCCCGTGCGACCGTCTCGGCATCACTCTCGAATGTCTCGTAAAAGTCTCCGATCTGGAAGAAGAGAATACAATCCGGGTACTGCATCTTGGCTGTTCGGTACTGCTCCATCGCCGGGGTGAGCCTGGTCTTCGACCCGATCTTCGACACCCTGGTATTCCCGTCCATCTCCATTACACTCTCACCGTCATGAATTATGTCTAACGGTTTTGGAAGTGTCCTTTTCCCGGGAGTAAGCTATATCCGGCTCTTGATGCAATATTCAAAAATGAGCGGGGACAAGGCCGGGAGCGACTCCGGGACGGAAAAAGCCGGGCATACAAACAGGCTGGTTGGTGAACAGAGTCCATACCTGATCCAGCATGCGCACAACCCGGTGAACTGGTATCCCTGGGGCGACGAGGCGTTCGAACAGGCGGAAAAGGACGACAAGCCGATATTTCTCTCGATAGGGTATGCCACCTGCCACTGGTGCCATGTCATGGAGAGAGAATCCTTCTCCGATAGCGAGGTCGCGGACCTCCTGAACGAGCATTTCATCAGTATCAAGGTCGACAGGGAAGAGCGTCCCGATATCGACCAGCTGTACATGACCGCAAGCCAGCTCCTGTCAGGCTCCGGGGGCTGGCCGCTCTCGATCTTCATGACTCCCGGGAAAAAACCCTTCTTTGCCGCTACGTACCTCCCGAAAGAGAGCAGCTACGGGAGGGCGGGGCTCACGGATATCCTCCCCCGGATCTCTGCCATGTGGCATGATGAAAGAGAGAGACTGCTCTCCGCCGCCGAGGAGGTTGCGGATCGTCTCAGGGCACCAGTGAAGAAGGAGAGACCCGGGAGACCGGGCAGGAACCTGCCGCTCCAGTGCTACGAGGAACTTCTTCTCCAGTTCGACGATACCAATGGTGGATTCGGGGCGGCCCCGAAATTTCCGCTCCATTCACAGATCATGTTCCTGCACCGGTACTGGCGCTGGGCGCGAAGCGAAAAAGCCCTCATGATGGCCGAAAAAACCCTTGAGAAGATGGCAGCAGGTGGGATATACGACCACCTTGGCTTCGGGTTCCACCGGTACTCGACAGACGGGAGATGGCTTCTTCCCCACTTCGAGAAGATGCTGTACGACCAGGCCCTTGCCGTCATCTCATACAGCGAGGCCTACCAGGTAACGCGATCAGAGCTCTTCCGAAATGTGGCACAGAACTGCCTCGCCTACGTGGAGAGGGAGATGAGATCGAAAGAGGGAGGCTTTTATTCGGCCCAGGACGCAGAAAGCGGGGGAGAGGAGGGGGGGTACTACCTCTGGACGAAGGACGAGATCGACTCGCTCCTGGATCCCGAAGAAAACCGAGTATTCTCCCTCATTTCCCACATCACAACGCCGGGCAATTTCATCGACCCGGTTTCGGGAGCCCGGAATGGAACAAACATCGTTCATGTTGCCATATCACATCGGCAGGCTGCAAAGACCCTTGGTATGCCGGAGTCGCAGGTCCGCGAACTTTTTGATTCCGCACGAAAGAGATTGTTTTTGGCAAGGAAAGAGCGGGGCGCTCCACGTAACGACGACAAGATCCTCACCGACTGGAACGGCCTCATGATCGCCGCATACGCTTTTGCTGGACGGACATTCGGAAGTGCTGATTACCTGGCTTCCGCGGAGAAGGCGGCGGCATTCGTCATGGAACAGATGAGAGACCACGAGGGAAGACTCCTGCACCGGTACCGGAACGGAGAGGCACGGATTGCCGGCATGGCTCCCGATTATGCCTTCCTGGGATGGGGTCTTCTCGAGCTCTACAGGGCGTCGTTTCAGACGCAGTACCTTGAGCATGCCATGGAACTCATGGACGCCCTGGAAGCCGGATTCGGGGATGCCCGCTCGGGGGGATATTTCACTGCGGTTCCCGGATCAAAAGATCTGATAGCATCCAGGGTAGACCTGTATGACGGGGCGCTCCCATCCGCAAACTCGGTCGCGTACAATAACCTCATACGACTCCACATGCTGACGGGCGACGTCTCTTTCCAGCAGCGTGCGAAAAGACTCGCCGGGCTCTTTGCCGGGGCCGCTGGCAGGTCCCCTGCATCCTGCACGTTCTTCTGCTCCGGACTCCTTGCCGGTACAGGACCATCCGATCAGGTTGTGATCGCCGGCGATCCCCGGTCAGAAGATGCCAGGGTATTGATTGAACCGCTCCAGACCGCGTTTTTGCCTTTCCTAACGGTACTGGTTCGTGACCCGCGTGGTGATCCGGTGCTCGACCGGATCGCGGGATTGCCCTCGTCGTACCGGGAGCTGGACGGGAAAGCGACGGCATATGTCTGCAGGGACCATACCTGCAAATCGCCGACCACGGACCCGGCACAGATGAAACTGCTCCTTGGAATAGAGGAAAAAGAAGAGTGAGCGGAAGAAGATCACAGGTTCTTCAGGGCAACCATGTCCTTGACACCGACCAGTTTCCACACAAGTGACCGGTCCTCGGTAGCGATCGACTCCGGCGGATCCTGGGGGGAATGTCCGAGTGCGGCCAGGATATTTGTCGAAAGGTGCCGGTCCCGTATCAGGTTGATAAACTCCTGGCGTATCAGCTTCTTCTCGATGGCGTCCCCGACCTCCTCCAGGTATCCCTGCATGCTGACGAACGTGTATTCCGACAGATCGTGCGTATATTTCTCGATCTCGACTGCGGCATAGGGACTCTTCCTGAAGTATTCCAGTTTCTTTCCATATTTCGTGGATAGGAAATAGAGGAACCTGCCATCGAAGACATACATGAACGGCGCGATGTATGGATATTTCTCTCCCTGAAAGGCTATTCGGCAGATATAACCCTCTTCGATGAGACGGTCATACTCCATCTTGTCCATCCTGGGAATCTTTACGATCTCCATGGTGATCTCTTGTCAGTGGTTACCCCCCCCACATAAATGTTATTAAATCGACTCAACGGGAAGATACGCCCGGATGAAAAGAAGAAGGTTCAGGCGCGGGTCTTCTCGACAGGATACCCCGCACGTATCCAGGCGCCCATACCGCCGAGCAGGTTGCCTACCTGCCCGTACCCCGCTTTTTTCAGAAGACTTGCGCCAAGGCTGCCCTTGTAACCCGCATCGCAATACACCACCACCTGCCTGTCCCGCGGGACATCGTCCATGCGCTCCGGCAGTTCGCCGACATAGATATGAACAGAGTCCCTGATATGGCCGAACTTCCTGCGGTTATTGATGTCACGGACATCGAGAAGAAACAGGGAGTCGTCCGGAAGCGTCTCCTCCAGTCCCTGAACGGTCCAGAGATCCAGGGATGCAGATTCTTCCGCCCCCCGGAACCAGGCCGGAAATCCGCCTGACAGGTACCCGTGGATATTGTCGTATCCCATCCTGACAAAGAACCGCGAGATCTCATCCAGCCCGAGATTGAAATCGTCGACGAGGATGATTGGTTCATCATAGGTAAGAATCCAGCCGATGAACGCCGAAAGGCCGTCTCTCCAGATCGAGACGCTTCCTGGAATGTGGCCTCCTCCGAATGATGTAGGAGAGCGTATGTCGACAACCTGGGCGCCCTTCCCGGCGGATTCTTTCACCTCACCGTTTCCAAGCGCTTTCAAATCAGGCAGGCGACAGATGAGCGGGGCCCCGTTCTGGTTCAGTTCTTCCATCTTCCCAAAGTACGGCGGGACATAGTGGTGCTCATGCACCTTGTGGCTGATAAAGGCGTCTCTCCCCATCTGGAGGAGCGGATTTGTCTTCTTCTCGTAACCGATCGTCGTGTATTCATGGTCGCTGATCTCTGATCCGCATACCGATCCGGCTCCGTGCGCTGGACAGACGATTACCCCGTCGCCGAGGGGGAGGATCCTTGTATAGAGGCTCTCGTGGAGCAACCCGGAGACTTCCGCCCTCTTTTCCGGACCATACAGATCCGTTCTTCCCGCATCGCCCGCAAAGAGAGCGTCGCCGGTAAAGACAAGGTAAGGGGTGTTGGAGACGGCCCTGTCTGTCACCACGATGGAGATGCTCTCCATGGTATGGCCGGGGGTCGCGAGCACCAGCAGGTCGAGGTCGCCTACCCCGAACCGATCTCCCTCGTGGACCGGGTTTCCATAGGAGAAATCTATCCTTGATCCATGAAAGATCTCTGCACCGCAACGGGCGGCAAGCTCACCTGATCCGATGACATAATCCTCGTTCCGATGTGTCTCGAAGATGTGTGTGATCCGGGCGTCGTGGCTCCCTGCAATCGACAGGTATATGCTACAGTCCCGCCGCGGGTCTATCACCGCGGCAGAACCGCTTGAAATGACGATGTAGGAGTTGTGCGCGAGTCCGGCAGAGACAATCTTTTCCAGCATCATACCCTGTATCCACCCACTTTCCGATCATCACCGGCCTCTGATTAAACTATCTGACCCGGTGCCCGGTACAAATCCGGTTATTCGTTCCCGGACCGGGACCGGGATCAGCCTCTTGTATCAGTATGGACAAAACCCACGTTGTATGTGCGGACGCTTCACCATCTCCTTCACCGTGGGATTTACAGACCGTTTCAAGGTACGGATCCCCGAGCCGCTCCCTCCACCAAGATATAATGTTGCCCCGTCGCAGCAGGTGCCGGTCATCATATGCGGTACAGGCGGGAATCGCGAGATCGTAGAGATGCAGTGGGGTCTTCTCCCTGCATGGTCGCACGATCCGGCATCATCGCATCGTCCAATCAACGCCAGGGCCGAGGTCCTCTCGAAACGTCCCGCCTTCCGGTCCCTCGTGATGCATCGCAGGTGCCTCGTCCCGGCCACCGGTTTTTATGAATGGCAAAAGACCGGCAAACGGCGTCTTCCGCATTACATCCACCGCAAAGACGGGGACTACATTACATTTGCCGGCCTCTATGATATATGGGAGCCGCCGGCATCCATGCCCCATATCTCGTTCGCCATCGTAACCACAGAACCAAACGACGCCGTTGTCCCGTACCACGACCGCATGCCGGCCATTCTCCGGGAGAGCGATGAAGCATGCTGGCTTTCACCAGGCCCGATTCCTGATTACGAACTGCAGAAGATGCTTGCTCCGTACCCGTCCGGGCTCCTGGAGTCCTGGCAGGTATCAGGTCTTGTCAACAATCCCGATCACGATGGCGCGGAACTCATAGCAAGACAGAAGGATATCAACTCGTTCCTCTGACCCTGGCCGCACATGAACGGCTATTCAGGATAATACATAATACGAAGGGGATA
>DAWO01000140.1:22567-28618 GCA_002509485.1 Methanolinea sp. UBA477 | reverse complement strand
CCCTCGTCCGGTTTTTTCACATCAACGATATCAGCGGCAAGAGATCGCTTTGCTTCCTCAATGTCCCTCGGGCTGACCAATAATTGCATAGAATTTAATGATCCTGATGGTAAATAGTGATTACTATACGTATGGATTTGATTCTCGCCATGGATTTAAAGTCCGGTCTCGTCGTCCACGGGATGAAGGGTGACCGTGCGTCCTACCTGCCGCTTGACTGGGGACTTTCGCCGACGGCCGACCCTGCCGGATACGTGGAGGCGATCGCCCCGCGGTTCCTCTACATCGCGGATCTCGACAGGATAGCAAGGACCGGAGATCATGACCTGGAGGTCATCCGGTGCGCATCCATGGTTGATACCTGCTACGTCGATCGCGGAGTCTCTTGCCCCGGGGAGTTCATCGAGGGCGACACCATCATAAATGTCGTCGGGACCGAGACTGCAGGGGCTGATCTGTCGGTATACGGTTCCGGGTTCCTGAGCATCGATGTACGGGATGGAAGAGTGATTCCGGGAGGGCTTGATCCGACCATTCTCCTTGAACGGGCAGAAGACTGGGCTTTCGAAGGCTGTATCATCCTTGACATCAGCGCTGTCGGAACCGGGTCCGGGATAGATGCAGGCAAGCTTGAGCAACTGCGGTCTGCATACGGGCGATCGCTCTTCTATGGCGGAGGGGTCTCTGGTACCCGTGATCTTTCAGTGCTCGAGGAGTCAGGATTCGACGGGGCGATAGTGGCTACAGCCCTTCACAGGGGGAGGATCCCGGCAGAGTCCATCCGGAGGGGCGAATGGTCCTGATCACCATAGAGGGAATCGACGGGAGCGGGAAGAGCACCCTTGTTTCGGCCTTGAGGGAACTTCTTTCGGATCTGGACCCCCTCTTCACCCGGGAACCGGGCTCCACCTGGGTGGGCGAGCAGGTGAGACGGGCCATCGCCGAAGAGATCGACCCCATCGCGGAGGCCCTCCTCTTCATCGCCGACCATGCTGTTCATGTATCGGGGGTGATACGTCCAGCGCTCGCTGAAGGGAGGCTGGTCGTCTCCGACAGGTACCGGGACAGCAGGTACGCCTACCAGGCAGTGACGCTGCAGGGTGTCCTGCCCGACCCCCTCTCCTGGTTAAAAGATATCCACGCGGGCTGGAGCATCACGCCTGATCTGACGTTCCTGCTGGTCCTGCCGGTCAAAGAGGCGTTGTCACGGATGGACCGGGGCCAGGCCCTCGAGCATTTCGAGACGGCCGACCTCCTCGGGGACGTCCAGCAGCAGTACCTGGCACTCGCGGAAGAGGAGCCGTCCCGTTTCCTTGTCATCGATGCCGGAAAAGACGAGAGAGAGATACAGGAATTCGTGGCCGATTCCATCAGGCAGTGTGCTGGATGGTCACGATCACGTCGCCGACATTGAGCACGTCGACCTTTTCTCCTTCTTCCATATAGGTGTAGGTAGGGATGAACGCATCCTCCGGGATCGGCATGGCAGTCCCGTCCACCTCTATCGAATCCGGAGGATTCTCCAGGCTTTCCGGCGAGAGTGCCCTGACAGCGTCCATGAAGGCACGGGCCTGCTTTCTGAAGGCGGGCCCGATGACGGCCATGTTGAACTGCAGATCGCCCATCACCTTCTCAAGCCTCGCCGTCTCCCGGCGCCAGACCACATCGGCATTCAATGCCCGTGCCGCATCACCTGAATCATCCCCGAAGAGGGGGGAGAATATCGTGACCCTCCCAAGCGGCGCATTCAGGGCCAGCCCGCGTTCATGCTTGTAGCGCCGTATCTCGGCCACCACTGTTGCGAGAAGATCGCCGTCCCGTGCGGCACCGGGATCATCGTATCCACACACGGGCCAGCCCGCGGAATGGACGCTCCCCCTGCCAAGGTGCGCGTAGCACTCCTCGGCGAAATGGGGGGTGAAGGGGGCCATGAGGCGGCAGAGGGTGTCCAGGGTCGTGGTCAGCGCCCGGCAGGCGCTATCCCTGCCGATATCGTCGGAGTACAGCCTCCCTTTCGCCAGCTCGATGTAGTTGTCGGCCAGCACGTCCCAGGCAAACTCCCGGATCGCCTTGAGCGCACGATCAAACTGGCAGCTGTCCATGCAGGCCGTCACCTCCGAGACGGTGCCGGAGAGCCTGGTCATCAGCCACCGGTCCGCGACTGCGGTCAGCGGGGCCGAATCGTCGAACTCTCTCCTCTCGAGCTGGATGAGCACGAACCGGGCAATGTTCCACAGCTTGGTCTGGAACCTGGATGCAGCGATCACATCATTCCAGTTGAACATGATGTCAGAGCCGGTGGCCGCTCCCGCCGCCGCCCATTGCCGGAACGCATCAGCACCGTGTTCCGAGACGATCTCCTCGGGTGATATGATATTTCCCCTGCTCTTGCTCATCTTGAATCCGTCCTCGCCGAGCACCATGCCGTTTACCAGGATCTCTTCCCAGGGTTTCTGGCCGGTGAGGGCAACCGACCGGAGGATGGTGTAGAAGGCCCATGTCCGTATGATATCATGCCCCTGCGGTCTCAGCTGGGCAGGAAAGATCGCAGGCGTCTCTTCCCCGTTCCACCCGGTGACGTTGAGCACGGAGATGGAAGAGTCCATCCAGGTATCGAGGACGTCCTCTTCACCGGAAATGTCCGTGGATCCGCAGTCAGGACACGGTCCTGGTGGAGGTGTTACGGTCGGATCGAGCGGGAGCATTGATTCGTTCGGGACGATCATCCGGCCACACGCCTGGCAGAACCAGATGGGAATGGGTGTTGCGAAGATTCGCTGCCGCGAGATGCACCAGTCCCATTCCATCTGGTCCACCCAGTTCTCCATCCGCAGAAACATGTGTTCCGGGTTCCAGCGGATCTCCCGTGCGGCTTCCATGATCTCTTCGGGCACGATACGGACAAACCACTGCCGCTCGCTCATGATCTCGATAGGAGTCGTGCACCTCCAGCAGGTACCGACCCGCTGTTCGAGCGGTTCGGTCGACCTGAGGATATCCTCGCGTTTCATATCCGCAAGAATCGCTTCCCTGCACTCTCCGCTCTTCATACCGGCATATTTTCCTGCAATAGGGGTCATCCTGCCGTTCCGGTCGATTGCCTTGCGGAGCTCGAGGTCGTGCTGTTTCCACCAGTGGACATCCTGCTTGTCCCCGAACGTGCATATCATCACGGCCCCTGAACCGAACTCCGGGTCGACCGCCTCGTCCAGGATCACGGGAACGGAATGGCCAAATATCGGGACTTTCAGGTGCCTGCCCATGAGAGAACGGTACCTCTCGTCGTCGGGATGTACTGCGACCGCAACACAGGCCGCCAGGAGTTCCGGCCTCGTGGTCGCGATCTCCACCCCGTCGAAGTCGAAGTAGTTGAGCGTGGTGGTCCGTGGTTCATAGGCCACCTCGGCAAACGCGATCGCCGTCTCGCACCGGGTGCAGAAATTGACCGGGTGCTCGCTCTGGTAGATATACCCTGACTGAAGCATTTTTAGGAAGGATACCTGCGTCTTTCGGAAATATTCGGGGAGCATGGTGATGTATTCGTGGCTCCAGTCGATCGAGAACCCGAGACGGCGGAGGGTGCTTCGCATCTTCTCGATATTTCCCAGTGTCAGCTCCCTGCACATCCTCCGGAACTCTTCTCTTGGCACATCATTCTTTGTTATTCCGTGGATCTCCTCTACCTTCACCTCTGTCGGCAGGCCGTGACAGTCCCACCCCTGGGGAAACATCACGTTATAGCCAAGCATTCGTTTATAGCGAGCGATAAAATCGATATAACACCAGTTGAATGCGTTGCCGATATGAAAATTCCCGGTCGGGTATGGAGGAGGGGTATCTATCACAAAACGCGGCTTGTCCGACTCATCCTGGAAATAATTATCCTCTTCCCGCCATGTTTCCTGCCATCTCCTCTCCACCTCGGAGAAGTCGTAGGTCTTGGGGAGATCCCTTGATGGTGCCATTTTCCATTTATTTGTTCTGTCAAGTCATATAGTGATCGAATATTTGCCCGGAATGGTCAATCATCTTGTATATCTCAGCGGAACCGATATTTTTTATCGTATTCATCTTTGGAAAAACTCTTTTTGGAGAGGGAACAACAAGTATCAGAATGACATCCAGTCTGGGTGACAGGCTCGCAGCAATCCTGACCCTATCTTTCATCCTGATTGCACCTTTTATCCAGCCGGCCTGGTTTCTCTCGATTATCGTGCTCCTCTCGTCGGGCGTTCTCTTCCTGATAAAAAAGACGCGTTACCTGGCGATCGCCATGGTCCCCATAGCCATTCTCTACGGCATCGGCGTTCTCCCGCTGCTGATCTTCTCGTGCACGATAGTCATCCTGGTGATGGGCGAGATGGCGTTTCGAGGTACGACGGAACGCCTCTTCTCCTACATAACCTACATCACTGCCGCTCTCGTCGGGTGTACCCTCGTGATGTTCTATCTCCAGACGTTCGTCCCGCTGGTCATCCTCTTTGGAATCGTCGTGGCCGTGCTCTTAAAGGCAATCCTTCGTGAGCGGGAGGACGCCCTCATGATCGAGGCGCTTGGAATCGCCATGACCATGATACTCATCAACGAACTCAATTACCAGGCCGATATTACCCTGATCTTTCTGGCTGTCCTCGTCGCCTTTGGTTTTGGGTACTCCTCGTACAGGCTGAAGACGGCCGATGTGAGCGGTCTCTTCTCCGGCGCCCTGATCGGCCTCATACTCATCGTGTTTGCAGATATCCGGTGGTTCCTGGTCATGCTCACGTTCTTCATCCTTGGTTCGATCTGCACGCGGTTCAGGTACGAATACAAGCAGAAGATGGGTGTGGAACAGATGCACGGGGGTGCGAGGGGGTACCTGAATGTCTTTGCAAACGGAAGCGTCTCCGCTGCCGCGGCAGTACTCTGGGGTATTTCCGGAGAACCGATGTATCTCGCCCTCTTTGCAGGGAGCGTGGCGACTGCGACCGCCGATACGATGGCAAGCGAGATAGGTGTGACCGGGGGCGATCCGTACATGATCACGACATTCAAGAAAGTCCCGGCAGGAACGAATGGCGGGATCACCATGATCGGCGAACTGACGGCCCTGGGGGGTGCCGTCATCGTCTCGCTCTTCTCCTTCCTGCTCGGGATAATCGACATGCCCATGGCGATCGTCGGAACAGCCGCCGGAATGGTAGGGACCAATATCGACAGCCTCGTGGGCGCACTCATCGAAAACAGGGGAATAATCGGGAATGCCGGGACAAATATCCTGGCGACAGCGGGAGGAGGGTTGTTTGCCCTCCTCTTTTACCTGTGAATACTCCGGTCAGTACTTGTACCAGCGCCCCTTGCTGTCGTATTCGCCCTGGTGATGTTCCGGCTCAGCCTGTTGTGCATATCTCTGGAAAAAAGTTGATTTGTACGTATATACGAAGGGGAAGGTGATGGCGGCCGCGGCCGTATAGAGGACAGCGGTTATGGCAAGTCCCCGTGGCCCGATGAGGGCGATCAGATCGTCGGGAGTAAAAGACTCTATCATCGAGGTGTCCATCCCGATCAGGGGTGTCAGGCTCTCGTAGAGAATCGCGGTCCAGATGAGCGCGAAGATCAGCAGGATAGCGGCGATAAAAGCCAGGATCACGATATAGAAGAGTATAACCGCGCCGGTATTTCTCAGCACCACCTCGATGCTCCTCCTGATAGAATCGAAGACCTTTGCGTCCTCGAAAACTGCGGCGGCGTCGTAAAAGAAGGTGAAGAAGCATATTCCGACTGCGCTTCCCGCCGCGATAAAGGGGAGCATCTCGAGTGCGATCCCCATGATCGAGAGGGGGACCAGCAGCAGGATGACCGTAAGGATTACCGCAAAACCGATAATGACCGTTGGAATCAGGATCCTGAAATAGTACTTCAGCCCCCCCTGCAGGAATACCCCCGGTGTTCCCTGCCCCTCCCTGATGACATGCATCATCGCCGCGACGAAGAAGGGGACGACAACCATCTCTATGATCCACATTCTTCCCGCCACGAATTCCCCAAGGGAATACTGGGCAGCAAGGTCCA
>DAWO01000140.1:919-22420 GCA_002509485.1 Methanolinea sp. UBA477 | reverse complement strand
GTCCCGCCCACCGCGACAACCTCTTCATCAACCGGGATTGCGCCCTGGTCCGCAGCGATGAGCGTGCATTCCACCGCAACCTTCAACCCCACCGCCACGACCCGGCGAAGGGCTTCCGCGACAGCCTCGGTACGGGATCCGCCGCCCACCTTGGCCGAGCGCGAGAAGGATCTCTCGAGACCGGAGAGGACATGCGTTCCAACCACGATCTTTGCACCGTTCGCCCGGAGCGTGGCGGCATTCTCCTCCGAAAACTGCCAGACTCCCGGTTCTGCAAACCCTACCACGTGGGTGACGACGACGAGCGATAAGCCCGAACCCTTCATCGCCTTTTCAAATTCGAGTGCAGATGCACCGGTTGTGCTGGCAACCACGATTGATCGGATCCCGAGCTCCTTTGCCCGCTCCACCGCAAACCGGGCGGCATCCCCGGTATTGGCAGGTCCGGGGTTGTCAAAATAGTATGTATTCCTGGTTACAAACGACATAATAACATTTTAATAGAGTATTATCACTTAAAGGGAATAGCTATGATAACGCTCGCACTGGCAGGAAAGCCCAACTGTGGCAAGACCACGTTCTTTCGGGCAGCGACGATGGCCCATGCCGAGATAGCAAATTATCCGTTCACCACAATCGATGCCAATTTCGGCGTGGCATATTTCAGGGCGGAATGCCCATGCAGGAATCTCTCCCTTCCCTGCAAAAAATGCGTCGGCGGGGCCCGTTTCATCCCCGTGAACATGATCGATGTTGCGGGTCTGGTACCGGATGCACACAAGGGCAGGGGGCTTGGCAACCAGTTCCTGGACAACCTCAGGCAGGCAGACGCGATAATCCATATTGTCGATGCCAGCGGCGCCACGGACAGCGAAGGGAATCCCGTGGAGCCCGGGAGCCACAATCCCCTGGATGACGTCGCATTTCTCAGGTACGAGATGAACATGTGGGTCTATGGAATCCTCGACAAGCACTGGGCACGGCTCCAGCGGCAGGCCCAGACAAAGACCCACTCCGTCCACACCGGTATCGCGGAGGTGTTCGCAGGACTCGGGATATCACCCGAGGACGTGAGGGACGCCGAAGTGTCGGCAGGTATCGACCTCGTGCATGCAGACGAAGATGGTCTCAAGTCGTTTTGCAGGGAGATCGTGGAGATATCCAAGCCCATGGTCGCCATCGGGAACAAGGTGGACCAGGCACCGGCGGGGCTCCTTGCGACACTGGAGCAGTCGGGGATGATCTTTGCATCGGCGGCCGGAGAGCTGGCTCTCCGGAATGCTGCGAACGCAGGCATGGTCACCTATCTCCCGGGAGACCCCACCTTCTCCATCAACAGGGAAGATGAACTCTCGCAGGCACAGAAAGCAGGACTTGAAAAGATCGCCGCCGTCATGAACAGATTCGGAGGCACGGGTGTCCAGCAGGCTATCAACCACACGGTGCGCGAACTGCTCGGGCTGATCGTGGTCTACCCGGTCGAGGACGAGAACAAGTTTTCAGACAGCAGGGGAGAGGTGCTCCCTGACGCTTTCCTGTTGAAGAAGGGATCAACTCCGCGGGACCTTGCCTACCAGGTGCATACCGATATCGGCAAGGGTTTTTTATATGCGATAGATGCCCGCACAAAGATGAGGGTGAAGGATACCCACGAGCTCTCCGACGGCGATATTATCCGGATTGTCAGCACAGCCAAATAATAATCTCCCTAATCGCGATCCGGGGCTGATTTTTCCCGGATTCACCACTATATTTTTATACTATTGAGGAAAACCCAATTTATCATGGGTGGCGAGGTTTTTCAGGCCCAGATCATCAAAAATTTCTTCGATACCATTACAGGCACTGATCGAAACCTCACCCGCATCTACATGTGTGTCATCAGCGTTGCAAAGCTCCGCATGGAAAAACCTGAGAAGATAACCTTTCTTGTTGACCAGATCCGAAAAAGCAAGCAGCAGAGAGAGCTATCGATTGATATCCTCGATTACATGGTGGACGCTGCAATCCAGCTGGACATGAACGTCGTCCAGACTGCGTTTGGAGTGAAGGAGATCGGCGAGATCATGCAGGATTTCAACGGAATCAGCCTGGACACACTGTGAGTTCAAAATTTTTCTCTCCCTGCCGCACAACAAGAGGAGAATTGGTCTTTGTTGAGACGGGGATATCGAGCCGGCCACTCGGGCCGCCGCTGTTCCCTCGGTCCGGGTTCCATATCGAAAATCCATTTTCGGACAGGAACAAAGGCATAACTGGACAGCCAAAGTGCCCCATCGGTCCTGAAGGGGAAAAAACCATCGCGGCAATCACAAGAGCTTTGTACCCTGTTATTGTACGTGGGAGATGTGCGGGCGAGTTGACGGGCAGCCCAAACATCCGGTATCCGGTTGATCGCCCATCCCCATACCAGATGGCGATGAGCCATTTTCTTTTTTATTGGGCGTGTTTCGCCCGGGAATCAATGTGGTTTTTTCTAGAATCGAATGTGGCGCACCTTCCCGGCACCGGATGGAGTTGATCGCTGTTGATGACGGCCGATTGCATGAGCTCGTGGAACGACCTCTCCTGTCCTGTGTGAAAGGATATACTCCAATAATGTGGGTTCAGATATTCAGGGCCTTTTTATACGAGTTTAATATCTGGAGGAAGAAATTCTGGTGCTCATCGAGTGACTGTCCGTCATCGGGGGATTCCAGGTATCCCACCGCATACAGGAGCAGCAATGCATTGTCAAGTTTGAGCTCATCCCTGTCTTCAACCGATTCGGCCGGGAGAACGATAGCGAGGTACTCTTCGTCCTCGGGTGAAAAAGACTCGGCAGATACCCTCTTCACACGGGACTCTTCAAGATTCTCCGCCCTGTCAGCGACGATGGTAACGGCCTTTTTCAGTGTCTTCATGGCTCCGTCCTCGGGGAGCATGGCAAGGGCTTTCTCTGCACTCTGCATTGTTTTCGGATAGAGCCCGAACTTGTATGAGAGGACCGTGGATGCAATTTCATGTGCGCACTCCCGGTCCATGTCGCGGTAATACGGGCTGATCCGGTTCATATAGTCATAGAGATATTTTTCCATGTGATTCTCCTCAGTTACTTGTGATATCGGCGAGCTGAACCTCTTATTCAGACGTACAACAAGGATGGTTATGCTGATCGCAAACAATACCTGCAATACGAGGTTCGGGCGCATTTCAAGGGGAACGAGAAAGATGAGAACTGCGTAAAGGGGCGCGAGAAGGGCGACGATGTCCCTCCGGGGCTTTATCCAGGCCAGGTATCCAAGGCACACGGAACCGATAACGCATCCCCAGAAGAATTCCCCTGCATCAGCGATGAGGCCCAGATACTGGAGAGATATTGCAAGCGCTATACCCCCGAACGAAACGAGGGGTACGGCAATCGAGAGATATCTCTCTATATCACCTTTTTTCTTCTCTGGCTTCTTGTGTTCGTGCATGGTTTGTGATTACCGTCTGAATAGTAGGTTTCGAATCATTGAATAAGTTTTCAATGGATTCGCCTGTCACAATACCCCCGGATATGCCCGGATCTCCGACTCAACATGATTAAGTCCGATTGCGTATGATACATCAGGTATGAAGGTCTGTATCATGTGCGGAGGTGAAGGGACACGGTTGCGGCCACTGACCTTTGACAGGCCCAAACCCTGTATTCCAATCGTGAACCGGCCGTCAATCGAGCACCTTGTCTCCCACTTGTCCAACCTCGGGTTCAATGACATCATCATCACGCTCGGCTACATGAGCGAGGCGATCGAGGAAGCACTGGGTGACGGTTCACTCTTCGGGGCCGATGTGACCTATGTGCATGAAAAGACGAAACTCGGCACCGCCGGGAGTGTAAAGAACGCCCAGTCATATCTCGAAGACCAGGACTTTCTTGTCGTGGGGGGGGATCACGTCACGGACCTGAACCTCCTCGAATTTTATCGTGAACACTCCCGGGAAAAGCCGATAGTCTCCATCGGTCTCATCAGCATCGATGAGCCATCAGAGTATGGTATTGCCGAGATAGATGTGGCCTTCCAGATAAAACGGTTCACGGAAAAACCCTCACCCGGGGAGATCTTCTCAAACCTGGCCAGCACGGGGATATATGTCTGCAGCCCCGAGATCTTCGATCATATCCCGTCCAACAAAAAATTCGATTTTGCACGGGATCTCTTCCCGCACCTGATGGAGAGGGGGCACGTGCTGAAAGGATGGCTTGCACGGGGTAACTGGAGTGATGTGGGAAGCCCGCGCTCTCTTCGGAATGCCGAGCGGTGGAAACTCAAGGAGATCGCGTTCACAAGCATACACGGAGATCTCACGCTTCGCGGATCCCTCATCCACGGGCCTGTACAGCTGGGTGCGTCCTGCTCGATGGGGAGCAATACCCGGATCATCGGCCCGGTGGCTATCGGATCCGGGACGTCTATCGGCAACAATGTCCTGATCGGGCCGTATACAAGTATCGGGAACCATTGCACCCTGATGGATGATGTCAAGATCTTCTCGTCATCGATCTACGACGGCGTCACGATCGGGGCCAATACCACGGTGAGCGGGAGCACCATCGACAACGATACACAGGTTGGCGATGACTGCAGCCTCGAGAACGACACGGTGATCGGGCCGAGGGTCGTTCTTGAAAAGGGAGTGGTGGTTCATTCACGGACACGGATATGGCCTGACGTGGTCGTCGCAGGCAGAACGATCGTAAAGGAGCATGTCCTGAATGAAAAATATGATATCCGGTGCGAGGGGTCCTAGTTTCTCTTCACGAGCCGGTGTGTTATCGCGACCAGCGGGTGCCGGGCATAGTCGAGTACCTCGATATCGTCGAGTGTCTGTAAATTCATGGCTTTCGCAGTCCGTTCTATGCCAAGTTCGATATTCTCGTTTATCTCGATCACGTATGCATCGAGAGCACGGATTCCCAGTTTCCTTGCTGCTATCGCCCGGTGATGCCCGTCTATGAGGATCAGTTTCCCGGGCCTTCTGACGACGATAAGGGGTTCTGCCAGCCCTTTCCTGATCTCGTACATCCTCCCCTCGAGCTCGTCTTCGTAGATACGGGACTGCGTGGGCAGGAGCATCTCGATGGGTACCGACTCCCGCTTCAGCTCCGGGGATATCCCATGGAGCTTTTGTAACGTGGTGATGAAGTTGAATACCTTCTCCGGCGAGACATGCTCGATCTGGGATCGTATCACGTCGGTATTTGAGATGATCCCGAGGAGACAGTTCTTCTCATCGACAACCGGCAGTTTCTGTATTCCTGATCGAAAGATGACCCGTGCTGCATCATTGACACTCATGTCAGGGTCGGCCACGATCAGGTGGTCCGACATGATCTTCTCAACAGGCGTCGAAGGGGGGACAAACAGCAGGTCGCGGGCGGCGATATACCCCACGACTTCGTTGCCGTTTACCACCGGGAACCCGTCATGCCCTGTCTTTTGTATCTTTTCGATCACTTCCCTGATCGAACCATGGACATCGACGGTAACCACATCATATGTCATGTAGTCCCGGACTTTCTTCTTATCCATTCCCATAGAAATTGCATTTCAGGCACTTGAAGCCATCGGAAATTGGGAAAATTTTAGGGATTTACTCGATCAGGATTCTTTTGCCACGCTCTTTCTCGCTCTTCTTTAACCTGACTTCCAGAACCCCGTTTTTGAATGATGCGGATGAACCTGCCTCCTCGACGTCCCGTGGCAGGGTGACCATCCTCTTCATGGAGCCGTACATCCGTTCCCGCATGTAGTATCCTTCCCGTTCTTCCTGCTTCTCGCCCTTTCTCTCGCAATCGATCTCAAGCGTGTTCGGGGAGACCAGGTTTAAGGATATATCATCCTTTTCGACACCGGGCAGATCGGCGACTACGATCACCTCATCGTCATGTTCACGCACATCTACCCGGAACTCACCCCGTATGGCAGGGAGCATCCTGTCTGTGATACCTCCGGGCGGAAGCATCCGTCCCCCCCAGAACACATTTTCCATCTCGCTCATCATCTCTTCAAGATCTTCTGCTCTCCATCCAAAAGGATGCCTTCTTCGCCAAACCATGACTTTTTCCTCCTTTCCCCAGATGGTGAAAAACCTCTGGACTACCTTTAGGTTAGTCATTTTATTATATAAAAATTTGTTTCGGGATATGATAGAGAATGTAATGTTTATTTTCATTCAGAGTGATGTGTATTGAATGCCTCCGAAGAAAAAGGAAAAAGTGAGAAGGAAATCCCAGTCAGGATGGGATACCAAGAAGATTGTCATCGTGGCGGCGGGAGTCCTCTTCGCGGTGGCCATGGTCGTATCCCTCATGCCGATGAGCATGTTTTCTGCACTCAAGACTGCACAGGCCGGCGACATAGCCATCGTGGACTATACATTGAGAGATGACCGTAACATACCTGTCGCAACGTCAAACCAGAACATGTACAACTCGGTCGTGCAACAGGGAGGCATCATCCTGTTCACCGAATACCTGAGGGTCCCGGTAAACATCTCCACAGAAAGGGAGATGACGCCTGTCCCTGTCTTGAACGAGGGATACCAGGGTGTACCATTCGGGATACTCTCACCAGAGTGGAACGCCATCAGCACCGGTCTTTCCGGCATGAAGGAGAGTGGTTCAAAGACAGTAACGGTCGATGATGGTTCCGGACTCACGCTGACGATGGACAAGGAGAGAGTCGAGAGCATAGGTCTCAATTTCACCCAGGCTGCGGTGGGGATGCAGCTGCCTGTCGTCATCTCGGTGCAGTCCTATGAGAGTATAATGAGTAATTCGACCCCGCAGGATTTCGCGCTCAGGCTCGGGTATATATCGGACAAGACCGATGACGCACTCTCATTGAACCATGCATATACACGCGCTGACATCCGGCTGATCCGCCTGGAACAGAACTGATAATACCAGAGCTTATTAACCAGCTCTTCCCACTATTTTTCTCATGGCACTGCGAATAATCAGTTTCTTCCAGGAAGGGTGCATGGCATGCCAGGAGCAGGAACCCATAAACCGCGTGGTGGAGCAGGACCTCAATATCAGGATAGAATCGATCGACCCGACGAAGAATCCCGCTTATATCAGAGAGTATGGCCTGAAAGTGACTCCGACCATTATCATCCTCAAGGACGGGGAGGAGAAGGCCAGGTTCGAAGGTGTCGTCCACCGGGAACAGTTTGAAGAGGTGGTCTCGAAGTTACGGTGACGGAACAGCATAGATTCGCTTTATCCTGCGGGCAACGGTCTTCCAGCCTTCCTTTCGCATCACCGCGCCGTTCCGTAATTTTATCTGGACTATCCGGAACTGCCGCCCGGCGTGCCGGTAGACTCCGCCCACCTCGAACGGCTCCTCGCCGGTGACAGGGAGAAAGAGCGGGCTTGTGGTACGGCCGTCGTGGAGAGATACCCTCACGACAACCTCCTCGATCTTCCGGGTCCATAATGTGAGGATCTCGGAGGCGATGGCCCTCTTCACCCTCTTTTGATCACGCTCGATCGCCGTCACCTCGACACCGACATACTCGTCGCCGCACTCCACGACGAGCCTGTCCCCGATGGCGCAGGACTCTTTGGGCGGCAACTCAACACGGCAGACCCGGGAACTCTCTTCGGAACTGACTATAGCCTTCACGGAGATCTGTTTCTCTTCTTCGGGCAACGGAATGCGCTTCACATTCCCGCATATCTCGCATCTCACCACGAGATCACGCGAACTGGCGACTATCACATGTCCCTGCTCTTCCCTGCAGACCGGGCAGTAGGTTTCCAGATCCATTGCGCACGTCCTCTCCCAAACATTACTCCCCGCGAGCTCATAAGTAGTACTGACAGCTCCTGCAAAAGTCCTTGATGTCATGGGGGAAAGATCGAGGGGATGAATATCGAGGAGAGAATTTGTTGCAGGGGCCATCACAACATACGGGGCACGCACCGGTCCACGTTCCAGGTCACTACCGAGACAGACCTCTCACCGAGGGGCGACTGCGTCATCGGAGTCGGTGCAGATAAAGGAGCCGGTGATCTCTCCGACGGGTTCCGGGCAGCCCTGGGATGCGGGAGCGCAACCCTTGTCACTCTTCTCGTCGCTGGAGATATCACGGTCAGGGTAACGTCGAAGGGGAGCGCGTCGATGACCCTGGACCACGAGACAGACCTGGTCTGGAGAACGAGTACCTTCACCTGCGGCCGGACGATCGGGATATCATCAGACCATGCAGCACTCACCCTGCCGCGGGAGCTCATCTCGTACCTGCGGGGTGGAGGAGAGCTGCTGGTTATCCTGAATGCGTACCCGAATGGCGATGAAGGCTGAGGAACGGTGATTGGACTCCCGAAACCACTACTGCGGGATCCGAAAGACGCAGTGGAAGGGTTTTGGATGCTGTTTCTCTAGTCGCGGCCGAGCATCGAGATCTTCATCTCCGCAGACTCGAGGAGCTCCTCGCACTCCCTGACAAGGATTGCACCGCGCTCGTACAGCGCTATGCTCTCGTCGAGCGTGGTCCCGTTATCCTCCATCTTCCGCACGATCTCTTTTAATTCCCCGAGTAAATCCTCATATTTTTTTGTCATGATACACCTTCCCGATCACCAGTTCCGCTCTCCCGTCGGAGAGCCTGACCATGGCATCATCACCGGTATCGATCTCTGATGACGATTTCACCACCTGGCCGCCCTTTTCAAGGATGCAATACCCTCTCGAGAGGAGATGCATCGGGTTTTGCCCGTCGATGGCTGTTTTTATTCCGGCGATCACAAGTCTCTCCCGTTCGACCTTCGAGACGAAAGCGCGGCGAATCCTGTCCGTCCAGGAAGCAAGGTCTTCGCGTCGCTCGGATATCCGTCTCTCGAGGCGGCCCGGGGTGAGACGCCCGCGCAGGTCTTCAATCTCCCGGGCTCCCCGATCGAGCCGTGAGAGCAGCCTGGATCCCATCATCTTTCTCGTCTCGGCCAGGTTCTGCAAAAGGCCCGCCCTGTCAGGTACCGCAAGCTCGGCTGCTGCTGACGGCGTGGGAGCCCTCATGTCGGCAGCGAAGTCGGCCAGGGTCACATCTGTCTCGTGACCTATGGCGCTGACGACCGGTGTCGTGCAGCCGGCAATAGCCCTGACGACATCGGGGTGGTTGAATGGGAAGAGGTCCTCGAAACTTCCTCCGCCGCGGCCGATGATGATGACATCGACGAGGCCGTCTATTCTCGAGAGCGCCTGTACGATCTCCCGGTGTGCCTGGTCTCCCTGGACAGCTGTCGGCGACACAAGGATCTCCAGGGGGTACCTCCTCTGGACGACGTGTGTGATATCGTGGAGCACGGCCCCCGTTCCTGATGTCACGACGCCGATCCGTTCAGGGTACTGGGGAAGCGTCTTTTTCCTTGCCGGGTCGAAAAGTCCTTCCGAAGAGAGTTCGGACTTCCACCTCTCGACGAGAAGATGCTTCTCTCCCTCTCCTGCGTGCCTGATATCCTTTGCATAGAACTGGTACCTGCCATGGGGTGCATAGTGGCCGATCGAGCCGAAGGCGATCACGTCCGTTCCGTCTCTTGGGGAGAATGTGAGTCTTTTGGCATCTGACCGCCACATCACGCAATGAATGAGTGCGACACCGGAATCCTGCTTCTCGCTTAAGGAGAAGTAGATGTGACCGGATGAGTGCAGCCTGAGATTGGTCACCTCCCCCCTGATCCAGATATCCTGGAGCCGTGAATCGTCAAGGACTCCGGTGACCACGCGGGAGATGTCGGAGACACTGAATACTTCCGTCCCGTGTCTCTCCTGTTCCTCTGTGAGCCGCGTTCTGTACCAACTCATCAAAAACTATTATGGATGTGTCTCATAATCAATTGAGATCATGGTATATTTCGCGGTATCCAGCATGTTTTTTCATGAATACCCGCTGGAGGAGATCTTTGATCTTGTCTGCGAGTCAGGCCTCGACACGATGGAGTTCTGGATGGAGACCCCACATTTCTGGCTGCGGGACCTCCCGGAAGATGAACTTGCAGCATGTATCCAGAAGAACCCCGACCGCCCGATCCCGTCAATCCATGCGCCGGTACTCGACCTGAATCCCTGCTCCATCAACCCTGATGTCGCCGCTATCTCCGTGGAATACACTGCAAGGGCCATATCGCTTGCCGGGCGCATCGGATCGGGAGTGGTCACCGTTCACCCGGGAAGACGGACCGCGAAACGGTCGCCCAGCGATGCTGACTACCGGCGGTTCGAGTACTATCTGGACCGGCTGGAAGAGGTGTCGCGCGGCAAACAACATGTCACGGTTGCCATCGAGAACATGGAGAGAAAGGTCAATTCACTGCTCTGCACACCTGAATCGGTTCGTGAACTCCTTGACAGGGAGGAATGGCTGGGGTTTACCCTTGATGTCTCCCATGCGATGGGCACATCGACCGACGAGGTTTACCGGTACCTCGATCTCTGCCACGACCGTCTCTCGAATATACACATGAGCCGGTCCAATGGAGGCACCCAGCACCTCCCGGTGAGAGGCAGCAAGGTGATGGCTGATATTCTTGTTTATATCTGTGACCTGGGATACAGGGGGTGCATCACGCTGGAGATAGAGGACCGTAATTTTGCCCGTGACCTCTCATCCGAGGAGAAGATCATCATCCTCGCAGGAGAAGTGGAATTCATGAGGAATAGTGTGGGATAATCGCTGGTTTTATAAAATGCGAGTTCCATTATCATACTGTTTCAGGCATATATGAACATACATACCAGCAAGGCCGTTTCTGCGGCGTGGATTCGATGATCGAAGATTTTTTATTAATTTTGCTCTTTGTTGCCTGTCTGTTGCTCTCTGCGTTTTTTTCCGGGTCGGAAGTCGCACTCATATCCATCACCCGGGCAAAGGTGCGAACACTGGTCAACGAGGGCCGCAAGGGGGCAGAGCGGCTTGCAGCCGTCAAGGATGCACCAAACCATTTCCTGATCACCATTCTTATCGGGAACAACATCGTCAACGTTGCCGCCGCATCTATCGCCACAGCCATCACGATAAGCATCTTCGGGGACATCGGGGTCGGTATTGCGACATTCGTGGTGGTTATTCTTCTCCTGTTCTTTGGGGAGATAGGCCCGAAGATGTATGCGACGCGGCACACGGATAAGATGGCCATCGCAGTCTCGGCCCCCATACTCGTGCTCTCCAGGATCTTCTCCCCGCTCGTCGTCCTTATCGAGAAGGTGACGGCAAGGCTTGGTGTTTCGGTAACCGAGCCTGCTGTCACCGAGGAGGAGATCAGGGAGTGGATCGAAGTCGGCAAGGAGGAAGGGACCATCGAACTGGAGGAGCGCGAGATGCTCTACTCTGTCCTCGAATTCGGTGACACCATCACCAGGGAGATCATGACTCCGCGGGTTGATGTCGCGCTCGTCGAGGATACCAATTCTCTCGAATCAGCGCTCCGCCTCTTCAATGAGACCGGTTTTTCGAGAATTCCGGTCTTCCGGGAACAGGTGGACAACATCATCGGGGTCCTGAATGTGAAGGATGTCTTCTCCGCGCTCATGTCAGGAAACAAGAATATTCCGATAAAGGACGTGATGTATGACCCCTTCTTCGTTCCCGAGACGAAGAAGATCGACGATCTCCTGAAGGAGCTGCAGGTTCGGAAGGTGCAGATGGCGGTAGTCCTTGACGAGTACAGCAGTTTTGTCGGGATCGTGACTGTTGAGGATATCCTCGAAGAGCTGGTCGGCGACATCCTCGACGAGTTTGACAAGGAGGAGCCCGAGATCCAGAAGGTAAGCGAGGGTATCTATGTCGTGGACGCCACGGTGTGGGTGGAAGACTTAAACGACGAGCTGGACATCAGTCTTCCCATGCATGAGTCGTACGAGACGATCGGCGGGCTTTTGATAGACCGTCTCGGCCATATTCCCCATCCCGGGGAGAGCGTCTACATCCAGGAGAGCCATGTCACGCTTGTCGTGCTCCAGATGCTCTCGCGGAGAATAGTGAAGGTGAAGATGATCATGCACAGGGCCGGAGATGGGACAGCGTGAAACGTATTGCGTTTCTGGCTTCCGGAAGGGGTTCCAACTTCCAGGCGGTCATCGATTCCATGGTGCGTGGCGAGGTTCCGGCAGAGTGCTCAGGTCTCATCACCGACAATCCCCGGGCGTATGCCATAAACAGGGCCGAAAAAGCCGGAATTCCGGTATACATCGTCGATTATTCCGCATACCCGTCAAAAGATGCATACGAGGTCGATCTCATGGCAGCCATGGCGAAGTGTGACGCCGATCTCTTCATCCTTGCCGGGTACATGCGAATTGTCGGTGCAGGTATCGTGCAGGTGTTTCCCGGAAGGATAATCAACATACACCCTGCGCTTCTCCCCTCTTTTCCGGGTCTGCACGCCCAGAGACAGGCCATCGATTATGGAGTAAAAGTATCGGGCTGCACGGTTCATTTCGTGGATGAACACATGGATAACGGCCCGATAATCGTCCAGGCAGCAGTCCCGGTGATCGAAGGGGACGACGAAGAGACGCTGGCAGAGAGAATTCTTGTCCAGGAGCACAGGTGCCTTCCGGAGGCGGTGCGTCTCTTCTGCCAGGGCAGGCTGCAGATCGTCGACAGGCGCGTCCACGTACTGCGGCCCGACCGGTAAAACGGGTGATCCAGGCCGGGGCAGCAGATCGAATAAATCAGATCGTCGCCTAGTACTGGTGTTGGGCATGGCAAAACAGAGTTATCGACCGGATGCAAAACGGATAGCCCGGGAGCGGATCGCCGAGCTCTTCCGGCAGGCCGATCTCTTCTACACAGAGAACCCTGCATGGAGCCACCGGTGCGTATACCTTGCCCGGAAAATCGCCATGAGACAGCGGATCAGGATAGAAGAACGGTTCAGGCGTCGTTTTTGCCACCACTGCTACCGGTACCTTGTTCCTGGTGTGAACCTGCGGGTCCGGGTCACGCGGGGAATGGTGGTGATGACCTGCCTGGAGTGTGGACGCCAGATGAGGATTCCCACGAGGAGGAGAAGATGAATAACGATATTTTCAGGGATTCAATTCAGGATCTGAGGCCTACCGTCTGGATCGGAAAACAGGGGTGCACGGAGACGATAGTTGAGGAGATTGCGCAGCAACTCGAGAAGAAGAGGGTGATCAAGGTGAAATGGCTCCATAATACCGAGGTGGATCC
The DNA here is from genome assembly GCA_002509485.1 of Methanolinea sp. UBA477. Lineage (GTDB taxonomy): Archaea > Halobacteriota > Methanomicrobia > Methanomicrobiales > Methanospirillaceae > SD8. The sequence goes on along the minus strand of DAWO01000140.1, from coordinate 9,214 downwards.
GGAAGACCTGGCAAAAAAGGCCGGGGCCGAGCTCGCCGGTGTCAGGGGTCGGACCATGATCCTCGTGAAAAAAAGGAAAAAATAATCCTGTTGCGACAAGGATTCCTGCACGATAATTCCCCGCTCGAAATGTATAAAAGGCTAATAAACCAATAAGTAAAGACTGTTATATCGAATTAGTGACAGTGAGGTTTTAGGATGACAACAGTCTACGATGTCCCGGCCGACAGGTTCATTCGGACTCTCGCCGAAGAACTGAAGACCAAGCCGGAGATTGTACCCCCGGACTGGGCAGCATTTGCCAAGACAGGAGTACACAAGGAGATGCCCCCCGAGGACCCCGACTGGTGGTTTGTCAGGGTGGCCTCTATCATGAGAAGGGTCTATATCGACGGACCCATCGGTGTGGAGAGGATGAGAACATTCTACGGCGGGAAGAAAGACCGGGGATCGAAGCCCTCCAGGTTCAGGAAGGGAAGCGGATCGATCCTCCGGAAATCCCTCCAGCAGCTTGAGGCGGCGGGCTTCATCCGGCATGACAAGACCGGCCGCAGGGTCTCCCCCGAAGGCGCCTCCTTCATGGACGGCGTCGCCAACAGGATTGTTGCGGGCGAGACGGCCAAGAGCGCAGTGCCCGCCGAAGAGTAGAGGTGTTGCCGATGGATGACGGTGAGCTTGCAGAGTTGAGAAGGAAGAAGATGGCTCAGCTCCAGCAGCAGGCTGTCGATCAGCAGTACATGCAGGAAGAGATGGAACGCCAGAAAGAGGTTGAAGAGCGAGTCCAGCTCATTTTAAAGCAGGTACTGGAACCAGAAGCACGAGAGCGGTTGAATACGATAAAATTGACCCGGCCCGATTTTGCCAGGAGCATCGAGCAGCAACTGGTCATGCTTGCCCAGAGTGGCAGGTTGAAGTCCAAGATCTCGGACGACCAGTTGAAGGGGCTTCTCCAGCAGCTGACCCCGGCAAAGCGGGATTTCAATATCCGTAGAAAGGGATGAAAGCAGGAGTACTCTTCAGTGGGGGAAAGGACAGCGGACTTTCAGCGGTCCTGCTGTCACGCGACTATGAGATCGAATTGAACAGTTTCGTCTTCGATCCGCATCGGTCCATCTCCCATCTTGAGGACGCTGCACGAATCCTTGGATTTCCCCTGAAAAAACGAGTGTTTCCGGATGATTTACTGGATATGGCGGTGAACACCATCCAGGCCTGCGGATATCCCAACCAGGCCATTCAGATGGTGCATATCCGTGCGCTCGAGATCCTTGCAATGGAGTATGAAGTGATTGCCGACGGGACCCGCTTCGATGACCGGGTCCCCAGGCTTACGAGAGACGAGGTTCTCTCCCTGCAGGACAGGTCCGGCTGCAGTTACGTCCGCCCCCTTCTCGGGTACGGGAAGAGGGAAGTGGACCGGCTTGCAGAGCGGCACCTGAAGGTACAGTACGGGGAGTCGGGCACTCTGGAGAACGGCGACTATGAAAGAGAGATCAGGGAAGAGATGGCAAGGCTCGGGAAAGTTCCGGAACGGTTCTTCCCGGACCGCCATCGCCAGTCGCTTGTCATCGGCAGAGTATAAGAACGAGGGTGATAATTCATGAGCAAAACGACAAAAGGATATAAGATCCGACTTGGAAAAGCATGTGAACAGAACAGGCGCGTACCTTCGTGGGTGATGCTCCGTACCAAGAGGAAAGTGACATCCCACCCCAAGAGGCGCAACTGGAGACGGAATACGCTGAAGGTGTAATATGGCCGAGAAACTGCAGGAGCAGATCTATATCATCCCCCTGAGGGACGTGAAGCGTGCACCAAGGTGGAAGAGAAGCAACACAGCCATCAAGGATATCAGGAAGTACCTGAGCAGGCACATGAAGAGCCCCGACGTGAAACTTGACATGAGCATCAATGAACACATCTGGGAGAGGGGAAGCCAGAAGCCACCCTCGAGGATCCGCGTCAGGGCAATGAAGTTCGAGGACGGGCAGGTTCAGGCGGAACTTGCCGAGGAATAGGCACATGGACAGGACCATCTCATTCGGAGGTGACCCGAGTATCGGGGTTTTTTCCCGGGTATTTGACGATATTGCGGTCATTCCGCCAACGGCGCCGGCCGGGTTTGTCGCTGCGCTGAAAGATAACCTCGATGTGGAGATCGTAGCGACAACCATCCAGGGATGCGAGATCATCGGCTCACTTCTGTGTGGAAACAGCCGGGGTTTCGTTGTAAGCGGCCTTGCCACCGGAGATGAGATTGGTATACTAAAGGAATATGGTGACATATACCTGTTGACCCACACCATGAACGCTGCCGGGAACGTCATACTGGTGAATGGCAGTATCGCCGTCGTTCATCCGGACATGCCGACAGACATGGCCAGGGAGATCGGAGAATTTCTCGGGACACGGGTCCTGCATCTCTCTCTTGGAGGCTTAAAGACGGTGGGAATGGCCGGAGTGGCCACCGACAGGGGCATCATGGTTCCCCCACGGAGCACCGGTCAGGAGATCCGGATGCTCGAAGAGGCGGGCGAAATCCCGGTAGGCACCGGCTCGGTTTGCATGGGAAGCGGGCTGGTCGGCGCAGGCCTTCTGGTGAACAGAAACGGCTATCTTGCCGGTTCCGGGACCACAGGTTTCGAGCTTGGCCGGGTCGAGGATATTTTTGGATTTCTGGAGTGATCAAATGGACGAGAAACAGTTTGAAGTGAAAGGTACCTTCAAGATTGACGACGAGTGGCATCCCTACACGAAGATCATCACTGCGCCCAACGAGGCACAGGCGCAGGAGAGGACATTTGCAGTGATTGGGAGCAAACACAGGCTGAAAAGAAGGTATATCACAGTGAATACCATTAGCGTACACGATGGTGAATAACGTGGAGAAGGTTGACCCACGGGAGCTTCAGTCCCTCCAGCTCTACCTGAACGAATACAGGCAGCAGGCAGAGATTTTTTCCCAGCAGCTGGCGATCCTTGAGGAGGGGAGAATGGAGGCTACGGCAGCCATAGAAGCCATGAAAGGGCTCCTTGAAGCTGGAGAGAGCACGGTTCTTCTCCAACTGGGGGGCGGTGCGAGCGTGCCGGTCCGGGTTGACAACCCGGAGAAGATCCTGGTCAATATCGGGGCCGAAGTCGTCGTGGAGCGATCGAACGAGGAGGCAGTCGAGTTCATGAAGGATCGCATCACCGAGATGGAAGCCTCGTCAAAGAAGGTCGCAGAGACCCTTGAGCGTGTCCGTTCCCAGATGATGGAGATCGGCAGGCGCCTCGAGATGGGTTACCAGCAGGCGCAGATGGGACAGGCAGGACAGGCACCCGTTCCTGAACCCGACGAGGAATAAGACCGGGGTTAGGTGGGGATGTTCGAAGGTCTCCGGTCACGGCTGCAAAAGATCCAGGGCAGACTGGAAGAGAATATCGGGACCGCTTCAGCGGGCGCTGAGCCTGATTCATCCCACCCGGGGCGGGCTCCCGCCGAAAAGCGCCCCGGGATGATGGACAGGGTAAAGGTCCTTGTCACCGACCGCGAGTTCTTCATATCCGAGGACGATGTCAGCGAACCTCTTTTTGAACTCGAGATGGTGCTCCTCGAGAGCGACGTTGCGCTTCCGGTCACCGAGGAGATCATATCGCTTGTCAGGCAGAACCTCACCGGACAACGGAGAAAGATCGGGGAATCCGTTGATGGAATCGTCTTCTCTGCCCTCCATGATGCGCTCATGCAGGTGCTCGGAGACGGCTTTGACCTTCCTGCCTATATCAGGGGACACGATCGCCCGGTAAAGATCCTCTTCACCGGTGTGAACGGAACCGGGAAGACCACAACCGTTGCAAAGATCGCATCTTTCCTGAAAAAAAACGGATTTTCAGTTGTCATCGGCGCAGGCGACACCTTCAGGGCAGGTGCCATCGAGCAGATCGACGAGCATGCCCGCCGGCTCGGAATCAAGATCATCCAGCACCAGCATGGAGCCGATCCATCGGCGGTCCTCTTCGATGCCGTCCAGTACGCATCTGCGCACAAGGTAGACGTGGTGCTTGCAGATACTGCCGGGAGGTTCCACAACCGGGCCAATCTCATGAACCAGCTGGACAAGATCCGGAGGGTCATGAAACCAGACCTCATCGTCTATGTCGACGAGGCGGTTGCGGGAAACGATGCCGTTGTACGGGCCCATGAATTTGAGAAGTCGGTTGGAGCCGATGCCGTGATCCTCACCAAGGCCGACATGGATTCCCGGGGCGGGGCGGCGATCTCAATAGCCCATACTATCGGAAAACCGCTCATGTTCCTCGGGGTTGGCCAGGGGTATGACGACATCATGCCGTTCGAACCGGCCGCAGTGATAGGCGAACTCTTCGGGGGGTCGAGAGAGGATGCTTGACCGTCTCGGAACATCGCTCAAGGACGCTCTGAAGAAACTGGCCGGAAAGACGGTGGTCGATCGTGCTGCCGTGGACGAGCTGGTAAAGGACCTCCAGCGGGCCCTCATCCAGGCCGATGTGAACGTCAAGCTCGTCATGGCCCTCTCCCAGGCCATCAAGACGCGTTCATTGGAAGAAGAGCCTCCGAAAGGGATGAGTGCCAGGGAGCACGTGCTCCGTATCGTCTACCAGGAGCTCGTCAGGCTGATGGGCCCGACGGGCGAGGTGAAGCTTGGCCCACAGGTCATCCTGATGGCGGGTCTCCAGGGGAGCGGAAAGACCACCACCACGGCCAAGCTTGCGCGGTTCTTCCAGAGAAAGGGGCTTCGTGTCGCGGTCATCTGTGGTGATACGTTCAGGCCGGGTGCCTACGAGCAGCTGTCCACACTCTGTTCACGGATACATGTCCCCTGTTTTGGTGATCCCACCGATAAGGACGCACACAAACTGGTTCGTGAGGGGCTGAAGGCGCACGCAGGGACAGAGGTGGTCATAATCGACACCCAGGGAAGGCATGCCCTCGAAGCCGACCTCATCCAGGAGATCATCGATATCAACGCCATCTCGAATGCGACACACCGCTGGCTCGTGATCGATGCCGCACTCGGCCAGCAGGCGAGCGAGCAGGCCAGGCGCTTCCATGAAGCCATCGATATCGACGGAGTCATCATAACCAAGATGGACGGGACCGCAAAGGGTGGCGGTGCCCTCTCGGCCGTGGCCGAGACGAAGAGCGGGATCGTCTTCATCGGCAGCGGTGAGACGATCGAGGACCTGGAGCGGTTCGACCCTGACGGGTTCATATCGCGTCTCCTCGGGATGGGCGATTTGAGAGCCCTCGTCGAGCGTGCGGAAGAGAGCATATCAGAGGGCGAGATCGATGTCAATGCCATGATGCGGGGCAAATTCACCCTCCGCGACATGTACAAGCAGCTGGAAGCGGTCAACAGGATGGGTCCCTTAAAGCAGATCATGAGCATGCTCCCCATGGGGAACCTGGAACTTCCCGGCGATGCGTATGACATGACCAGCGCGAAGATGGCAAAGTACCGGATCATCATGGACTCGATGACCGCGGCTGAGCTCGATGAGCCGTCCCTTCTCTCCAGTTCACGCATCCAGCGTATAGCAATGGGAGCAGGGACGACTCCCGACGAGGTCAGGGAGCTTTTGAAATACTACAAGACGATGAAACGCGCCCTCAAGGGTGTGAGGGGCGGTCAGGGCAAGTTCAACATGCAGCGCATGATGAAACGCTTCGGCGGGATGTAGGCGGATGATACGGATTGCCGTGGTGGGTCACCTGGCCCGGACATCAGGAGACTTCAGTGTCAATGATCTCCCCGGTTCAGGCGGCCGTATGGACGTGCTCTGCAGGTGTGTCAACTCCTCCTTCTTCCTCTCTTACGATCTCCGGAGGGACGTGGAGTGCTATCTCGTGCTCTGCGGGGAGCCCGGCCCGGATAAGACGATCAGGATCTCGGGAGGAGATGTCCGTCACCTGAACCCTGACGAGCGAAGCACCGGGTCGTTGTTGAAAAAGGCCCTCTCACTCCCGGTCGGCACGAGCTTCCGGGAAGCGTCGCCCGGTATCGCTGTCAGGTGCGGGGGGCTCGCAGAACTTGCGGCAGAGTTCTCTTTTGTCCTCCTCGACGAGGCCGGAAGAGAGATCCGGGACGAGCCCGAACTACCCGGAGCCTTCTTCTTAAGCGACCATCTCAATCTTACAGATGCGGAACGCGGGATTCTGTCAGGTCTTCCGTCATACTCGGTTGGTCCGCTCTCGCTGCATGCCGACCATGCCATCACCGTCCTCTTAAACGAGCTGGACCGGAGGCGGGCGATATGACCGATCTCCTCGACACGGTGGAGGCAATCCTCTCCTACGGACCCGTATGCGACCACTGCCTGGGGAGGTTCTTTGGCAAACGCTCTTTTGGGCTCTCAAATGAAGAGAGGGGACGCTCCCTCCGCATCGCACATTGTATCGGGAGGAACATGCCGTATGCCCGGGAGACCGAACCGTGCTGGATCTGCCAGGACCTCTTTTTTTCGGTTGATGAATGGGCGGAAAGAGTGGTGGAGGCCATCGGTGACCGGGAGTATTCGACGTTCCTGATAGGGACACGGGTCCCCCCCCTGATGGCGGAATGCGAGGAGATGGTGTGGAGCGATCTCTCTCTCCTGGGGCCTGAACCGCTCAAGTCTGAGATGAACAGGGAGGTCGGGAAGGCCGTGTCATCCCTGACCGGGAGGGATGCGGATCTTGCCCGGCCCGACATCGTCGCAATTCTCGATATCTCCGGAGGAACTGTCGAGATCCAGGTAAATCCCGTATTCTTGCAGGGCCGGTACAAAAAACTCGAGCGGGGGATACCCCAGACACACTGGGACTGCAGGATCTGCCGCGGGAAAGGATGCGAACGGTGCAATTTTACCGGGAAACAGTACAGCGACTCGGTGGAAGAACTGATAGGAAGACCGGTAATGACGATGTTCGAGTCTGGGGGTGCTGTCCTGCACGGTGCAGGGCGGGAGGATATCGACGCACGGATGCTTGGGAACGGACGCCCGTTCGTGATGGAGGTGGTGTCACCCAGAAAGCGCACTCTTGAGCTGCCGGATCTCGAGGCATGCATCAACCAGTCAGCGGCCGGGAGGGTCTCTGTGAACCTGGAAGGGTGGAGCAGCAGGGACGGGGTGGAAACCATTAAATCGAACAAGGGGTATAAAAAATACAGGATCCTGGTCGAGGTTGACGGCCCCTTACCGTTATATGAGCTTAAATCAGGCCTGCAGGCCCTCAAAGGGGTGACAATATACCAGCGCACGCCGCAGAGGGTCGCTCACCGGAGAGCGGATAAGGTAAGGGAACGCCGGGTTCTTGATATCGAGTTTGCTGGTGAAGAGGACGACCGATTTGTAATCGAGGTCACCGGAGAAGCCGGCCTCTACATCAAGGAACTCGTATCCGGGGATGACGGGAGGACAAGACCCAGTCTAGCCGAGGTCCTTGGCAGACCTGCACGAGTGGTCACACTCGATGTGGTTCAGGTAGAATAGATACAAACGGAGGAAAGATATGGCACATCACAACGGCCCACGCAAGAAGACACGGTATAAGTTCAAGAAAGATCTGAGAAAGCGGGGAATCACACCTGTAACGTCGGTGATCCAGCAGTTCGAGATAGGGCAGAAAGTGCACGTGGTCTGCGAACCCAGTGTTCAGAAAGGAATGCCCCACAGGAGGTTCCATGGGAAGACCGGAACGGTCGTCGGCCAGCGTGGCCGTGCATGGCTTCTCTCAATCAGGGATGGCAATTCGGAAAAAGTTGTCATCGCAAGACCGCAACATCTAAAAGCTCAAAGGTAACAATCTGCATCTGGTAATTGGCATGAAAGTAAAGGGGATTCTTAGCGAAGAGAAGATAACGCTTCCAGAGCTCAAAGAGATTCTCATCAGGGTGGAATCGGAGCGCATCGAGGCCGGCAAGGAGATGTCATATGAACTTCGCAAGAGTATTGAACATGCCAACCAGCTCTCGAAGACATCAGCGGAGAGCTCACGAGCACTTGTCGGGGATCTTCTCGAACAGGAGAAGATGAAACCCGAGATTGCATTCCGGATCGCGAATGTCATGCCCAGAACCCGGGACGAGCTCAGGGCTATTTACGCAAAGGAGAAGTTTACCCTGACCGGCGAAGAGCTCGACGGCATAATCGAGATCGTAAAGGCGCATTCCTGAGGAGGCCCGAATGAAGACTGATAAAAAAGAGGTCAACGCAATAGTTCTGGACGTCCTCCTCAAGGGGCACCCCGATGATCCAAGACCCCCGTTCAAGAGGGAACCGCTTGTCCAGGCG
>DAWO01000140.1:0-813 GCA_002509485.1 Methanolinea sp. UBA477 | reverse complement strand
ATAAGCCCGAAATTGCACATGCTCCACCTTCTCCCGGGAATCGGCAAGAAACTGATGTGGGAGATCCTCGAAGAGCGTGAAAAGAAGCCTTTCGAGAGTTTTGCCGAGATAAGCCAGCGGATAAAATCCATACCCCATCCGGAAAAGATGATAATCTCCAGGATTCTTGAAGAGCTCGAGGATCCGAACATAAAGTATCACCTCTTCACGTCACGATGAAAGCACCGAGAGATCAGCACTTCCTGGTCGATCCCCGTGCGATAAATCGGATTGCGGATGTCGTGGATATCCGCGATCGCGATGTGCTGGAGATAGGGCCGGGCAAAGGTGCCCTGACTCGGGCACTTCTCGAGAGGGGTGCGCGAGTACGTGCGGTTGAGGTCGACGCGGAACTTGTGGAAGATCTAAAAGTCCTTTTTTCAGATGATATCGCCGCCGGCCGCTTCCAGCTCACCCATGGAAACGCGACGAAATGCCCGTTGCCGCCATTTGATATCGTCGTCTCGAACCTGCCCTATTCTGCCTCATCAAAGATCACCTTCAGGTTGCTTGATATCGGCTTTGATGTGGCAGTACTGATGTACCAGCGGGAATTTGCCCAGCGGATGGTTGCCCCCACAGGGACCCCTGAATGCGGCAGGCTCTCGGTCATGGTCCAGACCTACTGCTGTGTCGAGCCTGTCTTCGACCTCCCCCCGCACTGTTTCTCGCCGCGTCCGCAGGTGAAGTCCACGGTGGTGAAGATCATACCGAGAGGGCCCATCTTTCCCATCAGTGACAGGGCGCTCTATGCAGACGTCGTGCGGGCGCTCT
>DAWO01000152.1 GCA_002509485.1 Methanolinea sp. UBA477 | reverse complement strand
ACCGAGGACTTTTTACATTCCCTGCCTTATTCCATCCAGCCGCATCCAACGATACACTCCGCTGCCTGAACAGGATGCCACGCGGAGGGAGAGAAAGGGGATATTTTGTGAAGAGAATATTTCCGCTTTCGATCTCTCACGCAGGATGATAGCGAGGCAAAAATTGGCGATGATGAAGGTTTTTGGGAAACGAAAAAGAGAGAATAGATGAGATCAGGGGGTCTCCTCGCCTGTACGGACTTTTATGGACCGCTCCACAGGGAGGAGAAAGATTCTTCCGTCGCCGATTTTTCCGGTATATGCTGCATCACGAATTTTCTGGATGACCAGCCCGGCATCGGTATCACCGACGACGATATCTATCTCTATCTTTGGGATGAGGTCGACGGTCATCGCACCACCCCGGTACTGGAGGGAGATTCCCTTCTGGTCCCCCCTTCCCATGACCTCCGATATGGTCATCCCATAGATTCCCTCCTTCTCGAGGGCTTTCTTGACAAATTCAAACCTTTCGGGCCTGATTATCGCTTTCACCATCTTCATGTGTGGCCCTCCGTCACACACGTTCTCCGTGCTGTGAGAGATCAAGGCCGACATACTCCTCCTGCTCACTGACACGAAGCCCAAGCGTCATGTCAACAAGTTTTGCCAGTACCAGTGTCACGACAAACGCGTACACGAGGGCTGCAAGAGCTCCTGCCGCATTTGCAATGAACTGGCTGACGTTTCCTTCGATCAGTCCGGAAAAGCCCCCAACAGCCATAGCCGCAAATATGCCGGTGGCAATAGCCCCCCATAATCCGCCCACGCCGTGTACCGCCCACGCGTCGAGGCTCTCATCCATCTTTCGCGAAAGGCGCCAGAGCATAGCACCGTAACAGAGTATACCGGCGATTGCCCCGATCACCATCGCAGGAATGACCCCCACATAGCCTGCAGCCGGTGTGATTGCCACAAGGCCTGCGACGGCTCCCGAGATCATTCCAAGCGAACTCGGTTTCCCACGCAGCCAGCTCACGCAGAGCCACGAGAGAGCTCCTGCCGCCGCAGACGTGTTCGTGACGAGAAATGCATTCACCGCCAGCGAATCGGCCGCAAGGGCACTCCCGGCATTGAAGCCGAACCAGCCGAACCAGAGGAGGGCGGCTCCAAGCAGGGTCATGGGAATATTATGGGGTTCCATGCTGTATTCGCCAAACCCTGCCCTTTTTCCGATTACGAGGGCCACTGCAAGTGCCGCAAAACCGGAACTGATATGGACGACGGTACCCCCCGCAAAGTCAAGGGATCCATAGGCCCCGGCCCAGCCGCCACCCCAGGCCCAGTGAGCAAGTGGATCGTATACCAGGGTTGTCCATAGGAGTGCAAATATGATGAATGATGAGAGTTTTACCCTCTCAGCAAACCCTGATGTCACTATGGCCATCGCTATGGCTGCAAAGACCATCTGGAACGCGACGAAGAGCAGCGGTGGATATCCGGCTTCTCCCGCTTCAGTAGGTATCCCCGTGAGGCCGATATAGTCCAGGTTGCCTATGAACCCTCCGACATCCGGTCCGAATGAGAGTGAATACCCAAACAGGACCCATTGTATGCTTACCAGTGCAAAAACTATGAAGGCGAGTGCGACCATCGAGATGAAATTTTTCCTCCGGACAAGCCCTCCATAGAAAAACCCGATCCCGGGCGTCATCAGCATGACCAGTGCGGTCGATATCAGAAGCCAGGAAGTTGTTCCCGTATCAAGTACCATCTTTCCACCAATTCTCCGATTGATTTGTTCTTTTCTCCATTCATGATCAGTTTTCGTGTGTGCAGTAGGAAATTTTGTTCCACCTATATATAATGTTTTCGTTTAACATGAAATTTGAAACATACAGATGGCCCAGACCAGATGGGAAAAGATCAATTCATGGGAAGATGCAATTTCAAAACAACCGGATAAGGATGACCAAGTTCTGGATCCCTGGCCAGCCTCTGAATATACAAAAAGTGCGTCCGGAGAGAATGTTTTTTTGGGAGGCCGAAAAGCTTTTACATGTCAGACCTCCACTTCACCTGTCCTGACTCTGACAGATTGTTCGATGGGAAGGACAAATATTCTTCCGTCACCAATTTTACCAGTTCTGCCACCTTCCTGGATTGCAGATACCACACGGTTCTCCATGTCGTCCCCGAGCACGATCTCGAGACTTACCTTGGGGAGGAGATCGACCGCTAGAATGTCCCCCCTGAACTGGATATCAAGGCCCTTTTGCTCGCCCCTGCCCATCACATGCTTCACAGTCATACCATAAACGCCCACATCTGCGAGGGATCTCTGGACAAACGCAAGTCTCTCTTCACGCACGATAGCGAAGATGATCTTCATTTGAAATCTCCGTGAATCCGTTTACCGGGTAATTCTTTCGGCTTTTCCAATCCGTTAAATACCATCTCAAATAAATCGGACTCCCCCTGCAGGTCGGATATAGGAAGCCAGCACATCATTACCCTGTCCTCTTCCCCGGGGTCTTGTTCACTCTTAATCATACGTTGGAAGGAAATTACCGTCCTACATATATATAATTTATTGTTTTTCAAAGAAGAGAAAAATTAATAGGTGGCGAGGTACCGGTCGAGCTCCCATGAGTGGACCGTTGTCCGGTACGAATCCGTCTCCAGCTGGGCTATTGAATTCAGGCCTTCCATGATGTGCGGGCCAAGAGCCTTTGAAATAACCTGGTCGTGGTTCAAGGCATCGGTTGCATCGAGCAGGCTTCCCGGAAGCATCTCGATTCCCAGCTTTTTCCGTTCAGCGTCACTCAGGTGATAGATATTCACATCCGTGCTTTCAGGCGGTGCGATCTTGTTCCTGATGCCGTCGAGCCCCGCAGCGAGCATTGCCGCGAAGCAGAGGTACGGGTTGCATGTCGGATCAGGACTCCTGAACTCCGCACGGGTGCTGTTGCCGCGTGCCGCAGGAACCCGTACAAGTGCGGACCGGTTCGAGGCGCTCCATGAGATATAGACCGGCGCTTCGTACCCGGGAACCAGGCGTTTGTACGAATTTATGGTTGGATTGGCTACCCGCGTGATGGCTTTTGCATGCCTGAGAAGCCCACCGATATAATACAACGCGGTATCTGATAGTTCCCTCTCTCCATCGGGATCATAAAACGCATTCTTACCGTCCTTCATGAGCGACATGTGGGTATGCATACCCGAGCCGTTGATCCCCCCGATCGGTTTTGCCATGAATGTGGCATGGAGGTTTCTCTTGAGTGCGAGCGTCTTGGTTGCGAACTTGAAGGTTATCACCCGGTCTGCGGTATCCAGTGCAGTGCTGTACTTGAAGTCGATCTCGTGCTGGCTCTCGGCGACTTCATGGTGTGAAGCCTCGATCTCAAAGCCCATCTGTGTCAGTGCAAGGACAATATCCCTCCGTACATCTTCTGCGTAGTCCGTTGGTGCGAGATCGAAATATCCCCCGAAATCCTGGAATGTGGTGCTTGGCCTCCCGTCAAGCATCTTGAAGAGGAAAAATTCCAGTTCAGGCCCGGTATTGTAGGTAAAGCCCATCTTCTCGGCTTCCTGGATATTTTTCTTCAGAATATAACGGGGGTCCCCCTCGAACGGTTTATTTCCGTATGTATATACATCACAGATAAACCGTGCCACCCTCGCGTCGGACGGTCGCCAGGGTATGATGGAATAGGTGTTTGGATCCGGTTTCAAGAGCATATCTGACTCTTCGATCCGGGCAAACCCCTCGATGGATGATCCATCAAACCATATACCATCAGTCAATGCTTTCTCTGCCTGTTCAACAGGAATTGCTACATTTTTTGGCATTCCCTGGATATCGGTGAACTGGAGCCGCAGGAATTTCACAAGGTCGGCATCAATTCGCGCCAGCATATCCATGACGATATCTTTCGACATATGGAACATAGCTTCTACCCAATTATATTTATACTTAATTGAACATACTTTCTGTCACAAGGTGGAATAAATCCCTCTTATCAATCTGATCTGTGATAAAGATGTGTGGCATTATAGGAGTAATCGACCGGTCCAGCCATAAAATGGATGGCTCCGGAATAAAAAGCGCTCTTGCGATGATGGACGAGCGGGGGAGCGGAGAAGGGGCAGGATATGTTGCATATGGTGCATTTCCCGAATTCAAGGATTATTACGCGATACATGTGTTTTTCGACAATATCCATGAGATAAAGGATACGGTCGACCGCGAACTCTCCAAGTGGGGTGAGATCGTTTTCGACGAGGAGATCCCAACCTACGAACAGCCAAACCTGCGCAAGGTCCATACCCCGTGGAGATATTTCTTCAGCCCTGATCCTCTCCTTATGCCGCGCAGCATGACCCCGGAAGATGATATCGTCGCCCACCTGGTGATGAAGATCAACACAACAATCGCAGGAGCACTCGTCTTCTCCTCTGGAAAGAACATCGCGCTCTTCAAGGCCTCGGGATGGCCGGAAGAGGTAGCGGATTTCTACCGCATAGAGGATTATGACGGGTACATATGGCTGGGACATAACCGGTACCCGACCAACACTCCCGGCTGGTGGGGCGGGGCGCATCCTTTCAACCTTTTGAACTGGAGTGTCGTCCACAATGGGGAGATCACCTCGTACGGGGCCAACCGTCGGTACATTGAGAGTTACGGATATAAGTGCACGATGTATACCGATACCGAGGTCGTCGCATATCTCTTCGATCTCCTCGCCCGGAGACACGGACTCACTCCCGAGATGACGGTCAAGGCTCTTGCCCCCCCGTTCTGGGACGAGATAGACTGCATGCCTAAAAAAGAAGAGTTTATCAACAGGGCGATCAGGCTGGCATATGGTCCGGCCCTGATGAACGGGCCGTTTGCAATCATCGTTGCACGTCCCGACGCGATAATCGGGTTCACGGACCGGATCAAGCTCCGTCCGTTGGTGACCGGGGAACTCGGCGACCGGCTCTTCATCTCCAGCGAAGAGGCTGCGATCCGGGTCATGGAGCCGGACGTAACAGATATCACCATGCCGCGGGCAGGAGAGCCGATTATCGGGAGGATCGTTGCATGACGATCGGGAGTGTCCCATCTAAATTCCGGGTCTCTGTCAACCATGACCAGTGCATGCTGTGCGGCCGCTGTATCGAAAACTGCCCGTACGGCGTATTCAGGATGGAAAACAACCAGATACACATCAATTCACGGCAATGCGTCGCCTGCCACAGGTGTATCGCCATGTGTCCCCGCGATGCCATTGACATCAAGGAACGTCCTGTTGATTACCGGAGCCATCCGGTATGGACACCCGAGGTGAGGGAGGCAATCTATAACCAGGCAAGAACAGGGAGGATCATTCTTGCAGGGATGGGGAATGCCGTCGACTATCCCATCATATTCGACAGGCTCGTCCTTGACGCCTGCCAGGTCACGAATCCAAGCATCGATCCGCTCAGGGAACCGATGGAACTCCGGACCTATATCGGGAAAAAACCATCAAGAATCGAATTTGAGAAGATGAACGGCGATATAGAGTTAAAGACTGCGCTCGTTCCAAACCTCCAGCTCGAGACACCCATCATGATCGGCCACATGAGCTACGGGGCGATAAGTCTGAATGCACAACAGAGCCTGGCACGAGCGGTCAAAGAGACAGGGACATTCATGGGGACGGGAGAGGGGGGGCTGCACGAGAGCCTGTATCCTTACCAGGACCAAATGATTGTCCAGGTCGCATCCGGCAGGTTCGGGGTTGACATCAATTACCTCGAGCGGGGAGCAGCTGTCGAGATCAAGATTGGGCAGGGGGCAAAACCGGGAATCGGGGGCCACCTTCCGGGCGAGAAAGTGTGCGCCGATGTATCCTGTACACGGATGATCCCGGAAGGGAGTGATGCCATCAGTCCGGCACCGCACCATGACATCTACAGTATCGAGGATCTCAAGCAGCTCGTACGAAGCCTGAAAGAGGCGACACAATGGAAAAAACCCGTATTCGTAAAGATTGCGGCGGTTCATAACTCTGCAGCAATTGCTGCGGGCATCGCCCGCTCTTCGGCTGACGCGGTTGTCATAGACGGCTTCCGGGGCGGGACGGGGGCAGCGCCGAAAGTATTCCGGGATCACGTCGGCATCCCCATCGAAGCTGCAATCGCAAGTGTGGATGCGAAGCTTCGTTCGCAGGGAATCAGGAACGAAGTATCACTCATTGCAAGCGGAGGAATACGGGAGAGTGCTGATGTTGCGAAGGTAATCGCCCTCGGTGCCGATGCCGTCTATATCGGGACGGCTGCACTCGTGGCAATGGGCTGCCGGGTATGCGGGACATGCTACCGTGGCCTCTGCCCGTGGGGGATCGCAACACAGAGGCCTGACCTTGTGGCCCGGCTCGACCCTGAAACCGCAGGAAAGAACGTCGCGAACCTCATCAACGCATGGACACTCGAACTCTCGGAGCTGATGGGTGCTGCCGGCATCAACAGTATCGAGAGCCTCAGGGGAAACCGGGACCGTCTCAGGGGGTACCTCCTCGACGAAGCTATCATGAAGGTGCTCGATGTGAAACCGGTGGGAGCGTGAGATCGAGATGAAGACCGTAACCATCGATGCATCGGGCCTTCATTATACCCCTCTCAACCAGGAGATCCGCCAGGCAGTAAAAAATGGCGCTGGTGAGATCATCATACAACACGTTATGGGTCAGCGCTTCATTGCCGACGGGCTCGCAGGGAATGTGACCATCAGGATCGAGGGGGTGCCCGGGGGAGACCTCGGGATGTTCATGAACGGTCCCACCTGTATCGTCTTTGGTAACTGCGACCATGCACCGGGAAACACCATGGACGCGGGCCGGATTGTCATTCATGGAAGCGCCGGCGACGCTGTAGCCCATTCCATGCGGGGGGGCGAGATATATGTCAGGGACGATATCGGGTATCGCGGAGGCATCCACATGAAACAATACCTGGAGAAGCGCCCGACACTCGTGGTCGGGGGAACAACGAGAGCATTCCTTGGCGAGTACATGGCCGGCGGTCTCATCCTTGTCCTTGGCAGGACCAGTACCAGGCCGATCCGGGAGAGAGGTGTCGGATCAGGGATACACGGGGGAAAGATCGTCATCCGCGGAGACCTGGACGAACGATACCTCGGGGTCGGAGCACGGAAACTGCCACTTGAAAAAGACGATATGGCGGAGATATATCCCCTGATCCGCAATTATGCCGCCTTTTTTGACATCGACCCGGAACCGTTCATGGATGACTCGTTCATCCAGGTCGTACCGTCAAGCAGCCGTCCTTTTGCAGGAAAATATACGTGGGAGTGAGAGTAATGGCAGGAAAAAGTTACCGGGACCTGAAAGAAAAAGTATGGAATACGGGGATCTGCTCCGGTTGTGGTGCATGTGTGGCTGTATGCCCCGCCGATGCAATCTGTTTTGACAGAGACGGTGGTGGGGATCGGCCAGTCAACATCGGTTACTGCAAACAGGCAGATGATGAAGTGCCCTGCGGGGCATGTTACTCGGCATGCCCACGAACCGGAGAGAGGATGCAGGTCGGACTTGGACCGTACGAGAGCATCATATCGGCGCGTTCAGCATTCGAGATACCGAGAAAACAGAGCGGCGGTGCGGTGACCGCGATACTGGTCAATGCGCTCGAACAGGGCCTCATCGACGCTGTCGTGACCGTGAGCGAGGACCGGTGGACATTGCGTCCGTCATCTGTGGTAATCACGTCAACAGAAGAACTGGTACACCAGGCAGGCTCCAGGTACAACTGGTGGGTCCCTCTCGTCAAGGCGTTAAAGACAGCGGTCATCGAGAAAAAATGCAGGAAGATCGCTCTTATCGGCGTTCCCTGTGTCGTCCATGCATTGAAGAAGATCAGGGAGAGCGACAATGATCTCCTTGCACCATTCGGGGATTCCATCCGGCTGGTAATCGGGCTCTTCTGTACCGAATCCTTTGATTACCACCTTCTCATGGAAGGAAAACTGAAAAAGGAACACGATATCGAGACATGGGACGTAGACCACCTCGACGTGAAGGGCAAACTCGAGATATCGTTGAAAAACGGGTCTTCCCTCATCCTGCCCCTCCGTGATCTCGACGATTGCGTGAGACCCGGGTGCCGGTACTGCAATGACCTGACCGGGGTGCACTCTGACATATCGGCGGGGGCAGTCGGAAGCCCTCCTGGTCACACCACCCTCATCATCAGGAATCATGTCGGGGAGATGTTCGTGGAGAGCGCGAAGCAAAACGGCAGACTGAATACCGGGACGGATATCGATATCGAGGCAATCAAGAGACTTTCCGCATTGAAAGAGAGCCGGTGTCGCGATATTTAGAAAAATCATTTTCCGGGCTTTATTGGCCAGAGAACCTGATTTTTTAAAGGATCTGTCTTTTCAATTGTGAACCGGGGATATCCATGAATACGGATAATCCGAAGGTCTGTCTACAAAAGTAGAATCAGGATTCCAGCCTTTCTTTCATCCATCAGGAACAAAAATGAACAAATTGACGTCAAAAATGAAGATATCTTTATATAATATGATTTCATACGCACATATATTCCCTTTTCGGACAAGGGGCTTTACATACCGTTGGATCGACAAACGGGGCATGCAATAGCATCAGGGTCCGGGATCTCTCTAACGAGGGCGGGAATAGAAGAACGAGCTGCAAATACCCGGAACAGTGATTCGATACCGGCTCTATAATTGTCAGCTATGGTGCACGTGACTGACATGAAGGTGGATGAACGAGTCGATCAATTGCTGCCCGGCAAAAGAACAACATGTCAGGGTTTCCAGTCAGTCGTGAATTGCGACGTGGAGATCCGGCTAACCCGATACGCACGATGTACGTGCCATATCTCATCGGATTGGTTGGAAATGTGGGTATGACACACAGAAAAAGGGAGGAGGAATACTGATGCCGGCGACTTCAGAAAGAGAGGGGCAACCGCTGCCCGTCTCTTCATCGCGGGAGAGAGGAGACGACGAGAGGTGGAATTTCATCATGCTGGCCGTTGCCATCGTCTTTGTCTTTACCATATGTGCCATCTACATCACTGCTGCATAGAGCG
>DAWO01000072.1 GCA_002509485.1 Methanolinea sp. UBA477 | reverse complement strand
TTGCAACAGTACTATCAGATACAGGGCTAAAAAAACAACAAAGGTTCGAACGGACTGAATATGGACTTCTTGCGCTCAAGGAATGGACAATAGAAAACAAATGTGAAATAGTTGCATGTGAATCAACGAGTGATTACTGGGTACCGGTTTATGATATGCTGGAAGGTCATGTTACGGTAATTGTCGGAAATGCCCGTGATATCAAGATGTTTTCACATAAAAAGACCGATAAAGTAGATTCAGAACTTATTGCACAACTTGCCCTGAAAGGGATGATCCGACCCTCCCGGGTATTTCCGCGGGAACACCGTGAATTTAGGTCTCTCGTACGACTTCGCCATAAATTGGTTCAGAAAAGAACCGATATTAAAAATGAGATCCACCATATCCTGGATTCAGAATTATTTCGCCTCTCATCTGTACTCACAGATCTTTTTGGGAAGAGTGGAACGTTGATTCTTCAGGCCCTTGTCAACGGGATGCCGATGGATGAAGTGATTGAAATGCTTCCCCCTCGTATCGTAAGAAAACAGATCAACTCAATGAGATTGTTCAAACAACGATATCCCCCGGTGCGATTTTTCGTCTCAAACACTGTCTGAATCTGCTGAAGTGCATGAATGAAGAGATTGATGCTCTCACGAAAGGAATTTTACACTTTGCTAAAGAGAATTTTCACCACGAGATGATGATTCTCAAATCTGTTCCTGGAATCGGAAACATCGCAGCCGTTACATTGATTGCGGAAATTGGAAACTTCTCTGATTTTCCTTCAGGTGATAAACTCGCAAGTTGGTTGGGGATCGTACCGAATGTTTACCAATCTGCCGATAAACTGAGAACTGGATCGATCACGAAGAGAGGATCCGAACATGCACGGTGAATCCTCACTCAGGTTGCACATGCGGCTGCAAGAAGTCATGATAATGATTTTCGCAGGTTCTATGATCGTAAGAAGCCAATCATTGGTACAGGAAAGGCTATTATTGCATTGG
The DNA here is from genome assembly GCA_002509485.1 of Methanolinea sp. UBA477. Classification (GTDB taxonomy): domain Archaea; phylum Halobacteriota; class Methanomicrobia; order Methanomicrobiales; family Methanospirillaceae; genus SD8. Next base: position 40,907 of record DAWO01000072.1, on the reverse strand, counting down.
CCCGTAAAATTGCCGTTCTTATCTGGCATCTGATTACTAATGATGAATTCTTCAACCATAAGGGTGAGGATGTCCACAATCCAGCCAAAATGGTCAAAGTGAGAATTCCTTCAGTTGTCACGTTGGAAGAAATCTTGAAGATCTTTAAGGAGACTGCTATTGTGCTAAAAGAACCTGATCCGGGAAATGGGTGATTATTGATTTCCCTCACCTTTTTAGGATCGGGATTTTCATGCCAAATTAAACCGTCGCATACGGCGGTGATTCGTTCATGCAGAGGAAGTCGAGTGCGATCTCGCCATACTCGACCGGTGCGAACCGGGACCCGACATGCGGCTCGTCCTTGAACCGGACAAGCCAGGACCCGTCGATCTGCCCGGCGATCTGGACGGCTGCAGACTGGGGCGTCAGGATATCATCGGTACCGACGACGAGCATAACATCCTTGTCGATCCCGGAAAGGTCATCCCACGTGCCGTTCCATGCCAGGTTGGCCTCCGCCTCTCTCCGGACGCCGGCGGGCTCCGAAGCATTCAGTGCCGTCGCCTGGATAAGATCGAAGAGAAGCCTGGTCTCGGGAATACGCACGCTGTAGGTGGCGGACTCAAGGATCAGCTTCCGGACACGCCCGGGGTGGTCGATGACAAGCTGCTGGCCGATAGAGGATCCCATGGAAGCCCCGTACACGTTCATGCTGTCGTACCCGAGGGCAGACATCAATCCGGCCGCGTCGTCCGCGTAGAGTGCCATGGTCGGCAGTGCGTCATTGTCGCTGCTGTAGCCCATCCCCCGGTGATCGTAGATGTACACGTGGTAATGGGTGGCCAGGATGCCGAGGAACGACTCGTTATAAAAGCTGTCCATGGTGGCGCCGAACCCGTTCAGCATCAGGATGGGTTCGCCGGACCCGAACTCGCGGTATGCCAGCCTGACCCCGTTCACCTCGGCGTGCTGGATGGGCGTCCCGTTGATCGATACGCTGGGCACCGGTGCAATTCCCTGGCAAAAATTCTCATACTCCTGGCCACTCTGGCTGGCCGGCCCATTCTGAATGCCGGTCGTGCACCCGGCCGCAAGAACGAAACAGAGGGTGGCGGCCACAACAAGGATATTCATCATTGTCTTGTTCATGAAAAACCTCTCCCCGGGAATATCCGGTTGCTCCATGTATAGTGGATAACCCGGTTAAAGGGTGAATCCAGATAAACATTGCTGTTTTTCGCCCCGTCAGCGATCGAAATTGCTGTTCACTATCTGGTGATATATTACTCGTGAGAAAGAAACTGTTCGTGTCAATCGATTCCCGGATTTTTCCTGCAAGGTCTATTTCTTCATCCTGGTCGAGGTAATTAAAGAGACCGAGCATCTCAATTATTTGTGGTTCAAATTCACGATAATTTTCTGAAATACGGTTGGAACTCATATTGCAGAGTTCAATCAGATTTTCAACACGGTAGTTCTCGGCAGGGATTTTTGCTATTCAGTGCTCCTGCATCAATATCAACCAAACACTCATCTTTTCCACACCTGATAGCGGTGAGGTGAAGAGCAGGTTATTGTATCAACAGCTGCTTTCCGTTCTTCATCAGGTGGATATCGTTGTTGAGTGTATAGCCGAGTTCTCCTCCAAATTCGATATAGTTGGAGGTCATGTTCAGTCCTGCGTGTGCAGGGACAATATGCTGTGGATTGAGCATATGGAGAAACTCGAAGTGATCCTCGCGGTACGCATGCCCACTGACGTGGAGATTATCAAAAATCCGGCCCCCGGCATTTTTGATGCACTGTTCAATCCGGTAACGCTGTGCGAAATTCATCTGGTTTGGGATGATATTTGCCGAGAAGAGTACCTTGTCTCCCTTACTCAGGGAATAGGGGGTGTCTCCGAGCGCGATGCGGGTAAGAATGGATCCAGGCTCGCCCTGGTGACCGGTCACAATCGGGAGGAACTTCTCTTTTCCCTCTTTCATCATCCGTCGCATGAAACGATCGACGGTCCTCCGGTTCCCAAATACGCTGGTCGATCTTGGAAAGGAGACATATTTCATCTGTTCAGCAGTAACTCCGTATTTTTCCATCGAACGTCCGAGAAAGACTGGTTTTCTGCCGATCTCGTGTGCACATTCCGCAATGGTCTTCACACGGGAGATGTGCGAGGAGAACGTAGATACTATCATCGTGTTTTTATCGTCTTCGAAACTTGTGATAACATCACGAACAAGATCGCGGGCAATCCGTTCGCTCGGGCACCGTCCTGAATGATGGATATATGGGCTCTCCACGATGAGTGCCAGGACCCCTTCCTTGCCGATCTGCCGGAAGCGGGCAAAATCAGGCGGCTGACCGATTACCGGTGTCCGGTCGAACTTGAAATCGCATGCATAGACGATCGCACCACGCGGGGTGTGCAGCACAGGGGTGACCGTATCAATAATCGAGTGTTGCGTCCGGACAAACTCAAGAACCAGGTTCCGGGAGATTGTGTATTTCTGCCCGGCTGCAAGCGCGAAGAGTTTATTGCCGACGTCGAATTTCCTCTCCCCCGATATCTGCTGGCGGATAAGCTCGGTGGCATACGGAGTAGCGATGATGGGTGCCTTGTACCGGTGTGCAAGTTTCGGAATAGCCCCGATATGGTCCAGATGTCCGTGTGAGCAGACAATGGCCTTCACCGATCCTTCGACCGTCTGCATCACCGTGTCGTCGGGGATAGCCTTGATCCGGATGAGATCAAGGGAGTGCATCTGGTCAACCTCGGCATCCTCATGTATCATCAGTTGATCCAGGCGGAGCCCCATGTCAAAGATCACGATCTCTTTTCCGCAGCGGACAGCGGTCATATTCCGGCCGACCTCTTCATACCCTCCCACGGCAATTATTTCTATATCCATTGTGTCTTCTCTCCTGTATTGTGTATGTGAAGTTTACTTCCCGTATCAGGCCCCGATGTATGAATGCCGTCCAATCATTTGGGGTTCTCCATCTCGTTTACCGCCTCAATCATGAGATCCGGGGGACCTGACTCGAGAGTGGGCCCCGGTCCCGAAGATCATTTTTCAGCATCTTGCAGGATCCTGCAGGGTGCTCGTTGCTGTCCGTATCCACTCTGCCCTCCGCCGGCGTTTGTGGGAAGAAAGAGAGTGTAATCCTGGACGGCCAAAGGATGGCAAACCCGTCGCACCATCATGCATACAATCCGCGGCTTTTTCCCGAAAGGCAGGGTTAAACCCGGGAAATCCGAAATCCCGACACCCTGCCTCGAACTACAGACGTATGTGTAATCTTTGAAATGCGTCATACCCGGAACCGGTGCGAGCCTCTTGGCCTTCCCATTTCTCGGGCGGGTGAGCCATCACCACGAAACGTGGATCATCAGGACCTGAACCGCCATGAGTATCTTCTCTGAAAGCCGTGGGTCTGCCACAATGGTCTCTTGCGCCATTGTCCACCTCATATCGGTGGTATTGGATATTGTGTGGCGTCCAGGAGAATGATGTATATTCCGGAAATCTGTTGATACATCTTCGTGACACTGCCGGATATAGTTTTGTCTTCTGCCAGTGAACGGGCGATACGTTCTTCTCTCGCAGACCAGCACAGATTCCCGGTTGTGTTGATAGTATGCCGACCCCCCCGTCATCCCCCGGGAAATGTGTATTTTTTTATTAATCCGTTTTTGTGCATGGAACTTCTGACACCGGTGACGGACGTCCTGGTAAAGAGTGCAAAGGAAGGCTTGCGTTGTTGAAGGGCTGGAGGTATTTTTGTTCTGGACAATTCATTCGGGAAGATAGGGTTCCGCAATCTCCCCGATGATTTGCATTGCAAAACAGTGAAAAATTTCAAAAAAATTATTCCTGCGGATGGACGATTGCCTTCAGGCTCCCATCCCGGTGCCGGGCAGTCAGGGAAAAAGCCTCGACCGTATCTTTTAATGGAAAGATCTGGGTTATCATGTCGGCTACGTTGATCCTGTCATACTGGATCCATATCAGGGCAGTTGACAGGTCATGATAATCGGCCGCATAGGAATGGGTGATCGTCACCTCCTTCTGCCACAGGTTCCAGAGGTTGATCCCGGACTGGACATCAGGATTCGTGGGGGCGAAAAAGAGTATCGTGCCCCCCGGCCCGACCGCGTCTAGCGACTGTTTCACGCATACGGGGACCGGTGCGGTCATTATGACGGTGTCTGCGCCCGATCCGCCATTTAACTCTTTGAACCTCTCCGGGACATCTTCAGTTTTGGCGGAAATTGTTGCATCGGCACCGAATTGCCGGGCGATCCCGAGCCGTTCCGGGCTCGGATTGGAGACGGCGATGAAGCCCGCGCCATTTTGCCGGGCCGCCTGGAGATGCAACAGCCCCGTTATCCCGGCTCCAAGGATCAGGACCGACCGGCCGTCACCGGTCGGGGCCATTCGCTGCCCACGCACCACGCACCCAAGGGGTTCGACAAAGGTCCCCGCATCGAAAGAGACCGATTCGGGAAGGCGTAAAATACCCCGGTCGACGTTGATTGCGGGCAGCACCACGTATTCTGCAAACGCCCCGTACGCATTCTTGAATTTTGTTGTATGCAGCGTATCGCATGCGGTCGTATGCCCGCGGATACAGGCATCGCACGTATTGCATGGCACGTGATGGGTGACTGCGACACGGTCTCCCAGCTTCCATCTCGGATCAACACCGGGCCCGATGTCTTCGATGATTCCCGTGCATTCGTGCCCGAATGCACCGATACCACCGGGTCTTCCCGCACGCTTTATCCGGTACCACTCCATGACATCAGACCCGCAGACCCCGCATGCCATGATTTTTACCTTGACTTCACCTGGTCCCGCGGTTACGTCTTCAACATCTTCGATCCGGATGTCACTGTTCGAGTAATAGACCGCTGCTTTCATTGTATTCACCGTGGAAAGTACATTTTAAAAAATTTTAGAGATTCAGTCGAGTTTTGATGCATCGGGCAGATATGCATTGTAGATATCCATGGCTTCCTTTACCGTATGATCGTCATGGACGATTGCACGGATTGCCCTGATCATGCCGACCGGATTGTCATCCTGGAAGATATTCCGCCCGAAATCGACTCCTGCCGCACCCGCCTGGACGGAGTCGTAGGCCATCCGGAGAGCGTCGGGCGGACTTGAATACTTTCCTCCTGCAACGACGACGGCAGTGGGAGCGACGTAGTCGACCAGTCTTGAAAAATCCTCGCAGTAGTAGGTCTTGATGATCCGGGCCCCGGCATCCTGGCAGATACGGGATGCAAGCCCCAGGTAGCGCAGGTTACGGACCATGTCCTTCCCGACGGCCGTTACAGCCAGGACCGGAATTCCGAATTCCTCGGCCTGGTTGATCATGTCGGTGAGATTGATGATGGTCTGCTGCTGGTTGGCAGAGCCGATGAACACGCTGACTGCGACACCGGCCGCATCCATCCTGATGGCTTCCCGGATGGTGACCGTGAGCCTTTCATCACTCAACTCCTCGAACAAGACGCTGTTTCCCCCGGTAACCCGTAACATGACGGGTTTTGACCCGAGGTCTTCCGGTGCGATATTGCTCCGAACCGCCCCGCGTGTCGTCATCAGGCAGTCGCAGTAGGGAAGGAGTGTCTTTATGGTGTTGCTCATGTTCCGCAGGCCTGTGGTAGGCCCCTGGAAATAGGGGTGGTCTACCGCAAGCATAACGACCCGGTTATCCTTCGGATTGATGATCCGGTTCATCCGGCTCTGAATTCCAGTATCAAGATACGCGTTTGGCATGGGGACACTTCACGAGAAGTAATGAATACACAATTGTAAAAAAGTTGGGATTATTCTTCCTTTGGCCTGACTATGAGGTATCCCTTCTCGATCAGCCACCGATGGAATCCATGGGTTGTGTGCAGACAATTTGATGCACATATCGACCGGATCTCTTCATATTTCGGAGATTTTTCCACTTCTTTATCTAAGAGCATTTGAACCGGGCATTGTATGTCATGACAATATTCCCGGCGGGTATAATCGGTGTATCCATCTATCGACTGCATACCTGATTCCTGGGAATTGAAAAGAATTAGGCTTTGCGGAATGAAGGGACAGGGCGAACATTTTTCTGTGAGCTGTTTTGAGATGCTTTCATGAACCGATCGCTATATCCCTCATTCTCAATCGGATCAGTTTGCGGCGCCAGGATCTCCGCCAGGGCATGAAAGTATAGGAATGGTTCTCAAAAAAATTTCGGAAGGAATGAACAGATAAGTATATTTGAATATTCGATTATAGTAATATTATAATGACAGCTATCAACGATCTCTTCACTGCAGGCGAATTTTTTCTTATCATCACCGCAGAGTTGGTCCTTCTCTTTATCGCAGTCAGTTTTTTTGTGGGTCTTATCCAGGAATACGTTCCTGAAGAGAAGATCAGGCGAACGCTCTCCACCAGGCATCGGGTTACCGGGACAGCGATGGGTGCCTTCTTCGGGGCGCTCACCCCATTCTGTTCCTGCTCCACGATTCCTCTCCTCGTCGGCCTGATCAACTCAAAGGTGCCTTTTGGGGCGTGCATGGCTTTTCTCTTCGCATCACCCCTCCTAAACCCGGTCATCGTCTTCCTGATCCTTGCCTTCCTCGGCCCGTCACTGACTCTCATGTACTGCGTCATGACATTCTGTATCGCAGTCCTCGCCGGACTTTCCCTTGAACGCCGAAATTACCTGCGTTTTGTGAAACCGGTTATAGCGGGCAGGCAAAACCATTCAGCCGCTGCAGAATCATCTATCGGATGTTCATGCGCCTCCAGTCCGGTGCCAGTCGCACCGGTCACCTGCTGTCAGGAGACGCCTTCACCCCCACCGGTCAGTTCCGGTTGTTGCGAAGACACGTCGCCTTCACCAGCCACCTGTTGCTCCGAAAATACATCCCCTTCAACAGTTGCCAGCAGTTCGGAGATCACCTCAACCGGATTGAAACTGGTCACAGGCGGGTGTTCGTGCGGCTCTGAAACGGTCCCCAATCCCGAGGGCCCACCCGAATCCCGGGAGGGTTCGGATACCTCGATCCATCGCACCAGGTTCCGGTCCGCCTCCAGGTTTGCCCTGTCGCTTTTCCGGCAGGTTCTGCCCTACCTTATCCTGGGAGCCGCAATAGGGGCCTTTATCTATGGGTTTGTTCCCGAAGACCTGATTGTCGGTATTGCCGGCCCCGATAATCCCCTCGCTATCCCGGTTGCCGCTGTCATCGGCATTCCTATGTACATCAGGGCAGAGACGATCATCCCCATCAGCGCCGTGCTCCTTGCAAAGGGGATGGGAATCGGTGCGATCATGGCCCTTATTATTGGAGGTGCGGGAGCAAGCATACCCGAAGTTACCCTGCTTGCCTCTATCTTCGAGCGAAGGCTGGTCGCGGCGTTCGTCATCACAATCCTGGGAGTCGCAGTTATCACCGGAGTCGCGTTCCAGCTTATCCAGGTTTCAGGGATTATTGCATGAACATCCCAGGGTATATCCCTCCATACGGTGAGATTGAAATATGAAAGACCGCACGGAACGAACAGATGCCCCGGGTCTTCACACCTATACGACAATTTTTAAGGCCCTCTCGGATGAGACACGGCTCCGAATCTATCTTCTGCTGGGAAAGGGCGAGATCTGCGTCTGCCAGATACAGGTCGCCCTCGGGATGTCCCAGACAAAGGTCTCGCGTCATCTGACCGTGCTCCGCCATGCAGGTCTTGTGAATGCCCGCCGGGAGGGTCAATGGATGTATTACAGCAAAGCTCTTCCGGATAACCCCCCCCTCCGTGCATTCGTCCGGGATCTCACCTCCGTCCTCGAGGCTGATGAAGATCTGATGGCATCCGTGGCAACCGATGATCGATGTGCAGGACTGCAGCCTGAAGAGATTGCACGGATGGCAAAAAATACCTGATCAACACGTCGGGGCCTGGAAATCATACTCTTTTGCGGCACTGGTCAGCTGGATGAAAAACGTTCTCTCTCCCTCTCGAGAAACATCCGCGCCTGGTCTGTGAGATTATATATGATATAATAGCCCTGCTGCTCCCCTTTGATCATCCCGGCCTTCTTCAGGATGTTCAAGTGGTACGAGAGCTTTGAGTCGGCCATCTGAAGCACCGCCTTGATCACGCAGACACAGAGCGGCCGGACCATGAGCAGGGAGAGGATCTTCAGACGGACGGGATCTGCACAGGCCTGGTACCACCTCTGCATACGCTCTATGGAATCATCGGGCGGGAGACTCTCGATCAGGCCCTCGACGCCCCCGCATGAACAGATAGAGTCTGCGATCTCCTTCGGAATTGAGAGATCCCCCACATCTTTAAGCACCATCCGGGAGCGTGGCTGTTGATTGGACATTTCAAACAAATATAAAATATCTTTTCCTATAAACAGTTTTACCCGGAGAATGGATGATGCCAACGGTGAAATCATTTCACGTACCCTGTGATCCCGATACAGATTCCGGGAAGCTTGAAGAGGCGATACACCGAGCAACTGCAGGATATGCGGAGGACCATGGCTGGGAACTCAACCCCGATTCCCGTGTCCTGGATCTGGTTATTCGGGGTCTTGTCCGGAACTGCAAGAGATTCGGAAAACCGTACTGTCCGTGCCGGATTCGGAGCGGTGACCCGGAAAAAGGTCAGGATATCATCTGTCCCTGTATCTATCACCAGGACGAGGTCATCAAAGACGGTCACTGCCACTGCAATCTCTTCTTCGGGCCAGGTCCGTGAAAAGCAAAACAGGGCATGGAACTAAAAAATGTATCCCCCTTTCTTCATCCCCTGGATGATAAACTACGTATGACTTCTGAAGGGTAAGCCGGTAGAAAATCCAATTCAACTTTTTTTTGAACAACATTGATATATCATGGGGAAGGTATTGGACAATTAACACCTCTCCGAACAAGGAAAACTCTCCAGGGTGGTGTTTCGAAGGTGAAATCAAATGAAAGAACTCTATAAAAAGATGATTGACGAAGCGATGGCTGCCCAGAGGGCAGACGTAGGGGCCATAAAGAAGAAACGGGGACAGCCATTCGTCGTCGACGATGCCAGGGTGTACCTTGATGCCGTGAACAAGATGAAGCCAGTCGGGGACCAGTCCAAGGCGGTCTTCGATCTTCATACCAGTTCGGTCGAAGCCCATTTCGACGTCCTCGAAGGGCTGACAAAGACCGTAAGGCCTGAGGACGATCCCTTCGTAGAGCACTACCAGACACCGGTTGTCCTGGAGATCCTGTATGACCAGGATCATGCGTTCAGAAAGAGCGTCGATGCATTTGTGAAAGCGATCGGAAAGTCCGAGGCGCTGATCGGCCGGGAATCTGCTCGCCGGTATGCGGGATTCTATGGCCCGACCTGTGTGGTGGACTTTGCGCTCATCCCCGGGAGCACCAGCAACGTGGTCAACCAGATCCTTAAGACCGTGGATATCCCCGTAGCGCATAAACAGGCGATCCTTGCCTCGAAGTCGTGGGGAATGAACACGTCCTACGGTATAGGCGAGGTGTTTGCCCATGAGACCGAAAAGGGCGCCACTCTTGCCGATGCGGTGAAGGCCGAGATAACGACGCTCCAGGCGATCTATGATGAGCCGGTCGAGACCCAGGCTCGGCTGATGGACGATGCTGGCATGACCTCGTTCGACTGCAGGAAGTACATGGCCGGATACCGGAAGAAGATGGAGTCCACAGTCAGGGCAGCGATCGATGATGATATCCATTACGGGAATATCGTCACCATCCCCGCCTACTGTGTCGGAGACATCGCACACCATATCGCTCAGTCCACATTCAACATGTGCAAGGATGACGTCATCATGGCGACCATCGAGGCCGCAACCGAAGTGATGGACCGGAACCTGACAAAGGCGGTGCCGAAGTTCAAGAACGAGTACGATATCCTTTCACTCGCTACCGGGGCGTCGGCATGCGCTGCCGAATATCTGCTTGAGCTGGACGGGTTCAACGCCATCATGGTGGTGGACCTCCTCACCAAGAGGTGGCATAACTATGTCCAGCTCTACCCGCGGAGAGGGGCGGCAGCCGAGCTGCATAACTGCGACTTCATGGACATGATCTACCGGGGCTGGAAGTATGTAGACAAGGCACGGAGAGGACAGAATGGCCAGGACGGCATGCTGAAACCGAAAGTTGCCGGGTTCGAGATTGACCTCTCGCCGATCCACGAGAACGAGGTGCTGATGAACCCACAGCGGTATGCCTACCCTGCCTGCGCTATCACGGTCCGTGCATCTGCGATGCTCCGTCTCGCCGACTACCCGTGTCTCCTGACGAGCGAGCCGGTCACCGCGACCCTGATGACCAATATCATTGCCCTGCACAAGGAGGTCGCAGCGGCCCCGGCCAGGATCTGCAAGGACTGTGCATCGGCAGCGCTGATGGACTTCCGGCACTGTTATTGCCAGTGGAAGGAAGCGGTATGAACTGTCAAAATTCAGGTGAAAAGCCATGAAATGTTATGTTTGTGCGAAGGAAGGGCGTTCCCCGGATGCCGTTGCGGTCGGCATCATCTGCGGCATGGGGCTCTGTACCGAACATGCCATGCGCGAAGAGCTCGATATGTGGGAAGGGGGCTATCCCTTCCCGGCCCGGAGGGTGAAGGCAAAGATCCCGCGGATACTCTGTCCCGAGTGCTACCATGCGCTAAAGGGGAAGTGAGACGATGAGCGATCTCGCAAAGCGTTGCATTGCAGAACTTACCGGGACTGCGCTCCTCGTGTATTTCGGGGCAGGTGCCGCAGCCATCACGCTTATGATTGCACGAGGGACTGATACCGGCACGCCATTCAATAGTGGGATCGGCGCCCTGGGAGGGCTCGGTGACTGGTTCGCCATCGGGATGGCGTTCGCCATTGTGATCGCTGCAGTCATCTATTCCATGGGCAGGGTCTCGGGTGCCCATATCAACCCTGCAGTGACCATCGCGCTCTGGGCCACCAAGAGGTTTCCCCCCGGAGAGACCGGCGCCTACATTGTTGCCCAGCTGATAGGAGGTGCACTCGGTAGCCTGCTCTTTGCCGCAAGTGCCGGCATGGACGCGGTCACGGTGGGCGGACTCGGCGCAACTGCCCCATTCCCGGGGATAGGTTACGGTCAGGCTATCCTCGCGGAAGCTATCGGCACCTTTGTCCTGATGATGGTTATAATGGGTGTTGCGGTGGATAAAAAAGCGCCACAGGGGTTTGCCGGGCTTGTTATCGGTCTGACGGTGGGAGGAGTGATCACCACCATCGGCAACCTCACCGGCTCATCCCTGAATACAGCCCGTACTTTCGGTCCTTACCTGATAGATTCGTTGCTCGGCGGACCGGACCTCTGGGTGTACTTCCCGATCTACGTTATCGGTCCAATAGTCGGTGCGGTCGTTGCAGCGTTCTTCTATGGATATATTGGAGGAGAAGCGGTCACAGTCGAATGAATGGTGGAATATGGGGGCTCACACAGTATGAAATACGATTCAATGGATTGTACCAATTTCACTGGGAGTTGTGACTAATTGGAGTAAGGCATATTTGAACCTGATAAAAATGACAGGATGAGACGAGTAGATTAGATCGAGGATTTTACCAAAGAAGAATGAGCATGCAGTGTGGTCTATGCGGAAAGCCCGGCACACGGTTTATCCGGGTCAATCATGAGAGGTATGGGAATGTGTTCCTCTGCGATGATTGCGTTTCGAAGCAGAAGGAGCACCTTCTATCCCTTTATCGGAGACACATATGCGGATGTCAGGAAGAAGTGGGTACGGTTCCTGAATCCTCTCTCTCCCCGTTTTTGAGGGACCGGCTGGATCTTTGTTAATGTGGCGAAAAAGGCGGTTGAAAACAGCATGAAGATCCATCTGCCGGATCCAGGATCTAAAAAAGCCCGGCTTCAGTATTGGTGGCAGGGATCAAAAGATGGGTTTGTCTCCGCCCTTGAGCCTGAAGATACGTCTTTCAGCCAAATTGAAGAAGTTTGTCTGTGGATCTCATAACAGCCAGATTTTGTCACTTCCGCAATCTTGATTATGTACACCGCAGTACTTATTTCAAGTAGATTTGAAACAACTGATAAAATCAGGGTAAAAAAGGAGGAATCAGTGGTCGTCATGTTCTGTCACGGCTGTTAATGCGATACAACAAATGAGCAGATTTGGTATGAAACCTCAATTGACGCGTCGTTCGAAGAGTGCCATCCCCGCAATTATCCAATCCCGCGATCTCACGGAAAGAGATTCACGGTTTTCTGTCAGCAGGGGGATGCACATGCACCATTCAAGGTCAGGTGGGGTGTTCTGATGGCCGATCCGATAATCGGCGCCCTCCTTCTGGGTTGGGAAACCCTGGCCGAGTACCTTGCAGAGCATGTGCTCACCTGCCTTGTACCGGCCTTCTTCATCGCGGGGGCCATTGCTGCGTTCATCAAGAAGGAAGCAATCCTGAAATATTTCAGCCCGGAATCGCCAAAGTCAATTGCCTATGGTCTGGCCTCGATCTCGGGAACGGTGCTGGCGGTATGCTCCTGCACCATCCTCCCCATGTTTGCCGGTCTCTTCAAGCGTGGGAGCGGGATCGGGCCGGCCACCACGTTTCTGTATGCCGGGCCGGCCATCAACATCCTCGCAATCATCTATACGGCAAAAGTGCTCGGGTTCGAACTCGGGCTTGCAAGGGCAGTATTTGCCATCGTGATGGCTGTCGCCATTGGCCTCTTGATGGCTGCGTTATTCCGCTCGTATGATACCGAGACAAGAGAGAAGATGAAACTCATGCCGTCAGTTCCGGCTGGCGAGAAGGCGGAGCGGCCCCGCTGGATCGTCCCCCTCTTCTTTGTTCTTCTCATCGGCATCCTCCTCGCGGGTACGGCGAAACTAGACTGGCTGATCAAGTTCCCCATCATCTATGCGCTCACCCTTGGAACGGCGTATCTCCTGCTCTACTTCTTCGAGCGTGATGAGGTCACAGAGTGGGGGTACGAGACCTGGGACCTTACCAAAAAGATCTTTCCTATTCTTGTAGTGGGAACGTTCTTCCTGGGGATGCTTGCATATTTCCTGCCTCCGGAGACATTCCGGCCGTTTTTCGGGTCGAACAGTTTCCTTTCCTGCCTGCTCGCCTCCCTCGTCGGCACAATCCTTTACATGCCGACCCTCCTCGAGGTGCCGGTCATCGGAACGACTTTTGGCTATTTGAATGGCTTTATGGCAGGCGGCCCGGCACTCTCCCTGCTGCTCGCTGGCCCGACTGTCAGCCTCCCGTCCCTCCTCGTCCTGTACCGGATTATGGGCGCAAGAAAGACCGCCACCTATGCAGTGCTTGTGATCGTCTTCTCGGCCTTTGCGGGTGCAGCCTATGGACTGTTCCTTTGAAAGAGGTGATAAACAACATGACTGGAAAAGAAAAACCATGCTGTGCGGCAGAAGCGCTGCGCCGCATCCGCCAGGTGGATGTCGGCGGCATCAGAGTAGGGCTCGCGATGCTCGATGATATCATCGATGAAGTGCAAGGGTTGCGTCTCACCGCGAAAGATTCGATCGCAGAAGAACTGCTGAAACGAGTAAAAGTCTATAATTATGTCCCGAAAGCGGCGGAAGCGGCGTACCGATCCGCCCTGCTCAGGGAATATGAAAAAAAGGTGAAATCATGAAGATAGAAATTCTCGGAACCGGATGCATGAAGTGCAAACGACTGACGAAGAATACAGAAAAGGCAGTTGCCGAACTGGGAATAAGTGCGGATATCCAGAAGGTAGAAGATATCACCGCGATCATGGACCGGGGAATTATGCTCACCCCTGCGATGATGGTCGACGGGGAACTCAAGGTATCGGGCAGGGTCGCAGATGTTGCCGAAATAAAGCGTATTCTTACCGGAGGTACCTGAAATGGCCGACACTCCCATCTGCACATGCGGGCAGAACGAGAAGAGGCGGATCATCTTTCCCTGTGCGGGACAGGCAAACACCGGGCAGATCACCAACCTTGCGGCTCTCCAGTTAACAGAGGAAGGATTCGGGAGCATCGCCGGTGCATCCCTGCTCGCGATTGGATCAGAAGGACTGGTCGCCAGTGCGAAGAACGTTGATGAAGTCGTTATCCTTGACGGATGTCCGATGGTCTGTGCAAAAAAGATCGCCGAAGCCCAAGGCGTCCCCATTGGGCAGCACCTCGTCATGACTGAGCTCGGGATCGTAAAAGGACCTTCGAAATCCTATAGCGATGACGATATCGAGAAGGTCGTTGCGGCCTGCTGGGCTGGGGCAGGGAGATGGGCGGATGCCGGGAAAAATAAAAAGGCCGCGCCGGAACCGGGAAGCGGCTGCGGCTGCGGCTGCGACGGCTCTTGCTGAACGGCGAGAAACCATGACAGATGCCCTCAATGTTGAATGGTGGCACATCGGAGAGAGCGTCGATGCGACCTGCGAGCGGTGTTCATCGACTGTCCGGCCTCTGAAGGAAGTCTTTTGGGAGATCCGTCCGATATTCTCGGCACGAAGGATACGGATCAGGGTCAGGGAAATGGTCCCCTTCCACGAAAAGATCGGAGAGTCCAACACCCTCTCCTTCAACCGATTCCTCTCGGTGATCTTTTCGACGAGGTGCGGATCGAAACGAGATCCTTCCCCTTCTGCGCATTCATGACAAAAAATGATACCGAATGCCGGGCTTTCGTCTGCGGAGACCAGATGTATGAGAAAATTCCTGCCGATTTGATCAGGCGTGCTGCCATCAGAGATGTGGGACCATGACCGAACGCCGCCTGAGTACCTTTGAGAAATACCTCACGGTATGGGTTGCGCTGTGCATCGTTGCCGGAATCGCTCTTGGAGCGATTGCGCCCGGCGTTGCCGTAGCACTTGATTCTTTCTCGGTCTACCAGGTCTCGATTCCGATCGCGATCGCCCTCTTCTTCATGATGTACCCCATCATGGTGAAGATCGATTTTGCCGAAGTGCTGAAAGCAGCCCGCACCCCCAAACCGGTGGCAATGACTCTCTTTGTCAACTGGGCTATCAAGCCGTTCACGATGTACCTCATCGCCACGTTCTTCCTGGGATATGTCTTTGTGTCACTCATTCCCGGGACCGAGGTGCTTGCTGACGGGACCACGGTCGAGCTCTGGAGGAGTTATGTCGCGGGGTGCATCCTCCTCGGCATCGCGCCCTGCACCGCCATGGTGCTGATGTGGAGCTACCTTGCGAAGGGAAACGATGGTCTCACCCTGATCATGGTCGCCATCAACTCCCTCACGATGCTCGTCCTCTACGCCCCGCTCGGCGGCTTCCTCCTCGGGGTGAACGCCATGCCCATCCCCTGGCAGACCATCCTCCTCTCGGTCGCGGTCTATGTCGCCCTTCCGCTGGTTGCAGGGTATGTTACCAGGAAGTGGATCATCGCTAAAAAGGGGATGGCGTGGTTCGAGAGTCGGTTTCTGCACCTGCTCACCCCGGTCTCGATTGTCGCGCTGCTCGGAACGCTCGTCCTCCTCTTCACCTTCAAGGGGAACGTCATCGTAGAGAACCCGGCGACCATCCTCTGGATCGCAATCCCCCTCTTCATCCAGACGGTGCTCATCTTCACTCTCGGCTATTTTGTCCTCGCCCGCTGGCTGAAGCTCCCCTACCGGGACGCTGCACCTGCCGGGATGATCGGGGCCTCGAACCACTTCGAGGTGGCCATTGCCACGGCGACCATCCACTTCGGGCTGGGCTCGGGCGCGGCGCTTGCGACGGTCGTCGGTGTCCTGATCGAGGTGCCGGTGATGCTGATGCTGGTGAAGATCTGTCTGCGGACGCAGGGAATGTATAAAGGTGAACCATTATGATGAAAGATTCGATGTTAGTTCCGCTGGAATTACATGGCGCTGCAGGGGCGATGGTCCCTGCCGTCGAGGAGATTGCCCGTCTCGGTGTGAAGCGGGTAGAACTCTTGTATGTTGAAGCAACTGATGCGGGTCTCCTTGCCCGCGATCAAAAAATGCTGAATGACTGGAAGAACCGGATGGAAGCATGCGGGGTGACCGATGTGAACGTGGAGGTTGCCAAAGGAATCCCCTGGCTTGAAATCCTGGAACGGGCAGAGGCGGCACCGCCATCGCTCATCGTGATGGGATCCCATGGGAAATCCCTCATCAGCCGCATGCTTCTCGGGAGCCAGACGGAGAACGTCCTTCACCAGGCACAGGTCCCGCTCCTTATCCTCCGGATCTCAATTATGAAGGAAGGCGATCCCACTACCTGCACACTGAACACCCGTATCTTCCAGCGCATCCTCTATCTCACGGATCTCTCGGCCGAGGCCCAACGATGCATCCCCTTCATCGAATGGATGGCCGGTGCAAAGCCGAATCAACTGGTCATCATGCACGTCCAGGACACCCGCCGCCTCTGGACCACTTCACAGGATCAAATCTTGGAATTCAACCAGAAAGACGCGAAAAGGCTCGCGGATCTGAAAGCCAGGTTTGAGAGCCTGGCCATTCCGCAGGTCGTGACCGAGCTCGTGACCGGCAATGCCATCGATGAGATCCTGGCAGTGGAGGACTCGTTCCAACCTACGATTATTGTGATGGGGGCGAAGGGTCGCACCAGCAGCGTGAGTTCCCTCCTGGGAGGCGTGACCGAGACGGTGGTGCACCGGGCTGGCGCCCACGTGATGGTGGTGAGGTAGGAACGGGAATCAGCCGCGTGGACGCGACGATTATTCCCTACATCGAACAGCGGCTCAACTTCAACTTCGGGTGCTATGGATGCCGGGATGCAACCGATATCGGTCCCGGTGAGGTAATTGTAGGGTTCCCCATCGATGAACTGCCTTCAACCGTCACCCACATGGAATACCTGGACAAGAAGGCACTCCCGCATTCCCGGGACAAGGACGCGCTCTCGCTGTTTATGAAACAGCAGAAGGGAGGGGACGGGGGCTCCTGCTCGTCGCTGTGACGAGTGTGGATGATCAATGAAAGACATGAACAGAATAGGTGCGAGAATAGAAAACCGCGACTGGTGTGGACGGTAACATGAACCTGAAAAGGGCCGTAATGAAATATGCCGGGTTCATGAGAGAATATTTCCCGATAATTATTATTGCAACCCTTCTCCTGGCGGTTGGCCGTCGGGTTCTACCAGGTATACAGGAGATCGGCCCCTGATACCGGATGACAGGGGGACAATGTGACCATTTCAAGCCCCGGAAAAAGTATTTATTCTCAATAAACAAAGATTTCAATAATACTTGAATTACTTTCACTTTATGCATCGCGGACAGAGGACGAGGCCGATTAACACAGTTTCAGGAGCTTTTTAGTGGCAATTACACACGATCACAGGATCTCTTCGAATAAGGCAATTCGATCTGGTTTCGTGCTCCTGCTCCTCTACCTCCTCTCATTTCCGGGAGCATCAGCTGCCGATCTCCCCGTGATGGAAACCGTGCCTCCCGGCTTGAATACCGCCCCGATTTCGTTGCATCCCGATCACCGGTTTACTGAAGAAGGGCCGGTGCTGGTATTCTTCTATAATACCAACTGTGGGGATTGTCTCAAGATACTCCCCTACATCCAGCAATTCGTGGGGGATCACCCGGAGCTTGAGTGCCACCTCCTCGATATACGGGAGAGCAATGCTGCATGGCAGCTTTTCAATGACTACAAGGATGCTTTTGGGACAGGACCTATCCCTGTGCCCTCACTCTTTGTCGGAGACCGTGCTCTTGTCGGGTATGATGAGATAGTACCCCTGCTTGACGAAGCAGTGCAATCGCAGCGGGGAGGAGCTGTGAGCACAATTATTCCATCACCCACACAAGCGGCACCCCCGAATACCGGCAGCCTGCAGCAGTCCCTGAATCTTCCACTGGTAGTGACTGCCGGCCTGGTCGACGGGATCAATCCCTGCGCCTTCTCGGTCCTGATCATCCTCCTGTTCACCCTGACTGCTGCGGGTTCCCGGACGAGGATGCTCACGGTGGGCGTCTGCTACATTTCCACCGTGTTCCTCTTCTACTTCTTCTCGGGCCTCGGTCTCTTCTACGTCATCCAGTCGGCAGAGATATCCCGGTTCATCGGCATCATCGCTGCAGCCATCGCCATCGTGCTGGGTGTGGTGAGCTTCCACGACGCGTTCCGGAAGGATGAGAAGCAATCCCTGGCGATTCCTGCTTCCCGTAAAGGAATCATCGAGCGCTACATCCAGATGGGATCGGTTCCCGCCGCCCTCATTCTCGGGGTGCTTGTGGGGATGTTCGAGCTGCCCTGTACCGGGGGCATCTACCTCGCAATCCTCTCCCTGATCTCGGACCAGACGACACTCTTCCAGGGAATCCCGCTCCTGCTGATCTATAATGTCTTCTTTGTCCTTCCGCTGGTCCTTATCCTCGCCGCCGTTGCCTGGGGCCTCCCACTTGAGCGGGTTGATCGCTGGCGGCGGGAGAACCGGAGGGCAGTCCGTGTGGTGATGGGGATCATATTGATCGGCCTTGGAGTCTTCCTCATCAGTACATTCATGGGAGGTTAATGGGTATATGAATAAAACAGACAGAAAAACAAGTTGGAAACTGGCCCTGACTCCCGAGCAGGTCGTGGACCTCATCCCGGTCTGCCCGCTCGGTGAGGATGAAGCCGTCATCAAAGAAATGTATTGGAAACGGCTGCCGGCACTCTATCAGAAACTGAAAGGATGAACACTGTGTTGATAGACGATATTACAGGTGAAGTGATGGGTGACGAAAGATGAAAAAGACTGTATTGTTTATCTGCACCCATAACTCCGCACGCTCACAGATGGCCGAGGGATACCTGCGGGCCCGGTATGGCGATCGATACGAGGCATTCTCGGCAGGGACAGAGGTCTCCCAAATTCATCCGATTGCAATTGAGGTAATGCGGGAGATCGGCGTTGATATTTCAGGTCAACGCTCGAAATCACTTTCAGAGTTCGCTGGGCTGGAGATGGACCTGGCCGTCACGCTCTGTGATTCTGCCCGGGCGGCGTGCCCGTTCTTTCCGTGGGCAAAAGAGACCCTGCACAAAGAATTCCCGGATCCAACGGGAGAGAAAGGGGCCGATGAGTTGATTATTCCCACATTCAGGGATGTGCGGGACAGGATCACCAGGTGGGTTGATGAATACTTCGGAACGGAGGAGTCGGGATGACCGATGAAGAACTGCCTGTCCTCCTCCTGACCTGTTCGGGCATCTCCCACACCGGGCAACTAACGGCCCTGGCCGGGCATTCGCTCCATTGCCGGCACCCGGTCCTCGTCTCCCGGCATGTACGGCTCACCGCCCTCAAACGCGCCCTGGAGAAGGAACTTGATACTGACGAGTATCTTGTCGCAGTGGATGGATGCGAGGAATGCTGTGCGAAGAAGAGGATGGACCTGATCGGGAAGGTGCCTGATGCATACATCATCGCAACAAGGGAAGGAATCACCAAACGCGGGATGGATGAGCCACGGTACGATGAGATCGAGAGCCTCTGCCAGGTCATCATCAAGGCAATCAGGAATGGAATAAGAGAGGGGAGTGTGATCAATGAAGACCGATAAAAGATTTTTCCTGATACCCGTCGCCATGCTGGTTGTTGCACTCGCGGTACTTGCCACAGGATGCACCACTCCTGTTGAACAGAGCGAAAACCCCGCGAATAATGTATCCAGCGCAGTGGAAAAGGTAGAGGTCTACCACTTTCATGCAACCCGGCAATGTACCTCCTGCATCATACTCGGCGAATATGCTGAAGAGACGGTGAATACGTACTTTGCTCCCGAACTGGCTTCCGGAAGGATCGTGTTTGCCCATGTGAACGTCGATCTCCCTGAGAACAGGGAGATCGTGGAAAAATACCGGCCAACCGGCTCATCCATCTGGATCGGTGTGTATGACGGGGACGGGTTCCACAAGGAGCAGGATATAAAGGTATGGTACAGGCTTGATGACCGGGACGAATACATGACCTACCTCAGAGAGGTCATCGAAAAGCGACTGGCAGGTGACCTCTCCTGACGGACCTGATGGCCGGCATGGAGGCGCTCGGGACCAGCGGAATTCCCCTGGTCGCCGCGTTCTTCATAGGGCTCCTGATGACCTTCTCTCCCTGCCCCCTTGCGACAAACATCACCGCGATCGCCTTCATCTCCAGGAAGATCGGCGACAGCCGGCACACCTTCCTTGTCGGATCGCTCTACAGTCTCGGGAGGATGGCTGCCTATATCGGGCTTACCGCACTGATCGTCTATGCGGGATTGAACATCCAGGCCGTCTCATTCTTCCTCCAGGAGTATGGCGAGAAGCTCATCGGGCCGTTCCTGGTCGTCATGGGAATCCTGATGCTGGAGATTGTCGATATCCCACGTACCAGGGGGCACGGCTGGCTGCAGAAACTCGAGCTCTATCTTGGAGAAAAGGGATATCTCGGGGGATTCCTGCTCGGGGTCGTCTTCGCCCTCGCCCTCTGCCCATTCTCTGCGGTCCTCTTCTTCGGGATGCTCATTCCCATTGCATTGAAGACCGGCGATGCACTCTTTGTTCCCGCCGTCTTTGCGATTGCCACCGCACTCCCGGTTATCATCATCTCCCTCGTTCTCGTGCAGGGGATAAACCGGGTATCAGGAATGATGTCTGTGGTGCAGAAGATGGAGAAGGGGGTAAAACTGGTCGTTGCGGCAGTGTTCATCGTGATAGGATTGTATTATATTGTCATCGTATACGGACCGCTCGTTGGGATTGTGTAATACAGACGGATATGCCGGCCGGGAAGCGAGCGTGCCTGGATCCGGATATAATAAGAAAGAACAGATAGCCCGGTCGAACCTATCCGTATCAGTGCAAAATCGCCATTCACACCTGACAGAGAATCCCCGGCAGTTCACCCGTTGTAGTGGTGTTTATCAAAGGTCTGGCGGAGGAACTCTTCCTTCCGCTGTCTGCTCGCCCTGACCGGCGGTTTCAGGTAACCCATATCAGGGGTCTGGAGGGCCGGGCAGAATGGACAGAGTGCGGAATCGACATCGTTTGCCTTCTCCCTGACCGGGCAGTAATAGACTCCGTCTATAAACTGGACCCTGTCGCCGCCGGGAAACGGCATGCCGACCGGGTGGCCCGGGAGATCCTGGACGAACATGCAGAACCCGGAGAGAAGGTATTTCAGGAACCGCAACGTGGCCTTCTCCTCATCACCTGCAGAACACTGATCGGCTACCATCTTCCAGTATGCGCCCGAATTCGTTGAAAGAGGCTCTTCCATGCGGGAAAATGCCCCCTGCTGGTTCATGAGCCGGAGTGCCTGGTAGGTGCCGTGCAGGTGTGCGGTGATCGTCTCTTCGAGTCTCTTCCGGAGTTCCGGGTTGATATCCTGGATCGAACCGGAAAAGTTCCAGCGCATCTGCTGAAGGTCCCTCGTGGAGTACGACAGCACGATCTCTGCAATTGCCTGCCCAAGCTCGCCTCGTGTTGTCTTCTCCCCAAGTTCCAGGCATTTTCCTGCAATGTCTTCGTGATTCATGGTGTTGGTCCTCCCTCGAAACATCGTCATGTAGTCTCACATTTTGTGTACCCGCCCCTCACGGGACAGATCTGTAAAGGGGTGTGATACGGTTAATTACCCACAGGATTGTGTGGTGCGTCCATATAATCATACCATTGAACCCCTCGATGTGTTCATGAACCCTGGTCTGATGGTTTCTGATGAAAATGCGGGCATGAAGTCAGGCAGTCGGCACAAGTATTGACCTTGCGTTTCGCGAGAAGATTGAGGAGCCAATTCGAGAACGGGATACGAATCCCTGACCGCATGAACGGGACCATGACCGGGCAGGACGAATCCGGGGACCGGGCCGGTCACGTTCCTGCATCTGGAGAGATCGAGAGTGCCTGGCGACAGAGCGTGTTCGGGACATGCCCTGATACATTTTTTGCAGTGGTTACAGGTCTCGCCGGACGGTTCCGGCCGCGGAGTCTCCTCCATGCCGATGCTCGTGACGACAGCCCCAAGTCCGATCCTGCATCCGTGACGGTACGAGATGAGCAGCCGGTTGTCCCCTATCTCACCGAGTCCTGCATCTGCAGCGCAATGCGGGAGTGAGAGTTCACCCTTGATTGTCCCATCCGAGAGTATGACCGAACGGACAGGTGTTGCATCGAAACCTCCGCTTTTCAGGGCAGATGCGAGGTCATCCTCCACGCCCCTGATTTTTGTGACAAAGTCGCGGACTTTCCTGGAAATCTCAGGGCGGGTTCCGGAGAAGAGATCCTTGTCCATCTCAAGGCAAAACAGGATCATCGTCTCTGCGGGGCAAGCAGGTCGCACGGCCGGCGGGTGCATGGAGGGATGATGCGGAGACGACCGCGTATTCCTCGATCTCACGGTCATGGGAAAACCCTTCAATAAAACCCTGCAATATATTCCCTGTCGATCACCGGTGCGCTGACGCCTGTCATTCGTTATCATCTCTTTTCTTTAGGATAATAGATACAGGGGCTCTTCGCCAGCTGGTGTGTGTAGGATTGATGAACCGGATACATTTTATGGGGGCTATCCGCCCCCACACCCCCATGTGCGATGCCGTGCCGCCGCCCCCGAAAATGCCGCGAGGCTTCCGCCCTCGACCCGGGGTGACCTGCGGTCACCTTCAGATTGACTGTCATAATTGAGCAATTGGGTATGAGTTATGTGAGGACGCCCCGGCGGCGGTTGTGAGTGACTGAATTGGTATGTAGATAACAATTCGATTCGGTCTTTCCACACAAAACAGCGAGGAGGCAATATACGGGAGCATAATCTCCCCTTCAAACCGGATTGCCCATTACCCTGCTGTATCAAATTCCACAGCTTCTTTCTCAAGGAAATATCCCAGTATCACCCGTATCAGGACAATTGCTCCAAGGAGGGTAATGTCCTCGATGCTTGGGTCAAGCACCGTGGTGAGCACATCGCCGGCAATGAAGAACTCAAGGCCGAATATGATGTACGAGGTGAATTGTCTCTTCAGCCTGCCCTTCTCCTTCGTCTCCCGCCCCAGCGCTGAGCGGATCAGCCCTATCGCCGCCTGTAATCCCCCAAAAATTATCAATGCAGAACCTATCACGCTGAAGGCGATGGCAAACCAGTAAATTATCCCGGAGACAATGGGGATATCCATAGATTAGACTGTTTTCGGGTGGTTAAAAAACCATCTCTGCCTTCGCCTGGACCAGGGTAAGGATAGAGGAGTGAACCGTTCAAGCCAAGCCAGGAATCTATCCAGTCTGCTGCTCAGTGATGAAATATCTCCGGCATCCTCATGCTAAAGCATGATCGCACATAAATCCCCCGCAGTTGACGTGAAGACGGCTGTCTCATCTTCATCTGTGGAGGCATCCTCTGCCTTCCCTAATCGGACAACCCGGATTTTTTCCACAACTGTCTTCTGCGTAGGCATCTGAACCCCGCCGGCTCCTCGCTCACGAGAAAAACCGCAATTATGCTTTTTTGCGGATTTCAGTCAGGAATCATGAAAATTTATGACTTCACAAAAAGGATAAAAAAGATGATCACTCCGGATCTTCTCTCTCACTCTTTCATGTAGATGTAGAGGATATATGCGACAATCGCCACGAGGATGATGATTCCCACGATTCCACCGATCAGCCAGGTGAGCGGGAAACTTGACCAGAAGGGCTGGGCGGGCGTCGGAGTCGCGGCAGCGGCGACGGTTGTCGGAACCGCGGTCGTCACCGTCGTTCCGATGGTCACCTCGGCGGTCCCGTTGGTGGCATCGGCTCCATCGGCTCCATCCTCACCTTGAGCTCCTGATTTGGCGCTGTCTGCGACCAGAGTGGTCGTCGGCACGGTCGTGATGGTGGTGGTCGCTGCGGGGGCGTAGTAACTGCCGCCACCACCACCTCCCCCTCCGCCACCGCCACCGGTGCTGCCGTACTGCTTGAAGGTGGCGGATATGGTATGATCGGTTGTGACATTGGAGAAGGTGTATTCATTGATCGCACCCTTCGCATCGCCGTCGACCATCACGTTCTGGATGATGTAATTGTAGTATGAAGTGATGGTGAAGGTCTGGTTTCCTCCCGGCGGGACTGCAATCTGCCCGGAAGGTACGATCATTCCTCCCGGTCCTGCCGTGGCATTGATGTAGAAGTACTCGGACGGCAGTTCGACGCTGATGTATCCCGCCCTTGAGATGATGTCCCCGCCAAACTCGTTTGCAACCCCGAGTTCCACCGTGTAGGTACCCGCTTCTGTGTAGGTATGCAGCGGATTTTGGAGTTCAGAAGACGATCCGTCGCCAAACTCCCAGTACCAGGTATCGGGGTCGTTGGTGGAGGTATCGGTGAACTGGACGGTGAGCGGTACATACCCGGATTTCGGGTCGGCGGTGAAGCCGGCAACCGGTGGTACCGGGCTCGATACAGCGGTTATATAATCCGCCGTAGTCGTGGAATCGTTCCCTGCCGGGTTGCTGACGGAGAGGCTCACGGTGTATGTACCAGAGTTCAGGTAGGTATGCACAGGGTTTCTCCCGGTTGAGGTGGCACCGTCACCGAACTCCCAGTTCCAGGAGACAGGGGAGTTCAATGACGCGTCGATGAACTGGACGACAAGCGGAGGGGTCCCGCTCGTCGTGTTCGCGGTAAACCGTGCAACCGGTGGTTCGATGATCGGTATCTCGGGAACCCGCAGGTTCAGTTCGGTCAACCCGCCCCACTCGTAGGGATAGGTCAGCTGCCAGCCGCTGCCCTGGGCGACATCATAGCATTCCGCGCGAATACCGTCTGCATAGAACGAGATAGGAGAGCCCTCCGGGATCGAACCCTGTATGATCAGGTTCCTGGAATCATCCTCGGCGTCTCCGTACCATCCCTCGACATCGGTTATGACGTATCCGCCGCCTTCAGCGACCACGCCGGTGATCTGGGTGCCTGCTGGTGCAGGCTCACCCGCTATGGAGATGTTGCCATAGAAGGCGTGAGGAAGCGGTGGAAGCGGCGGTGATACGACGATCAGACCCGGTCTTGTGACAGAATCGCTCCCGTCGTCATTGCTGGCGGTGAGCTTGACGGTGTAGGCCCCGGTATTGACATAGGTATGCTCCGGGTTCTGCTCCATGGATGTGGCACCGTCACCGAACTCCCATAACCAGGTATCCGGGTTGTTGGTGGACGTATCGGTGAACTGGACAATGAGCGGTGCCGTGCCGGAGCCCGGGTCAGCGGTGAAATCGGCGTTCGGAGGAGTCGGCCCGATATTTACGTTTATGAATCCTTCTTTTGTGATCCAGTCGCTGCCAGCATCACTCGAGACGGTAAGCGTCACCGAATACTGCCCTGCCTGGGTGTACGTGTGGCTCGGGTTCCTGGTAGTTGAGCTCGAACCATCACCGAAATCCCATGACCACTGGTTCGGCTGCCCGGTCGAGCGATCGGTGAACAGGACGGTGAGCGGAGGTGTCCCGGAAGTTGGGGTTGCAGTGAATGCTGCCACCGGCAAAGGAACGGGGCCTCCTTCGACAACGATGTAATCAGACTTCACCTTCCAGTCGGCCCCCGCGTTGTTGGTGACCGTGAGCCTCACTGTGTAAGTTCCGGGATTGGTATAGATGTGGGTCGGGTTCTTGAGACTGGAGGTCTGGCCGTCGCCGAACTCCCAGTACCAGGTGAACGGGTAGTCTTCGGAGAGATCCGTGAACTGGACTGCAAGCGGAGTCGAGCCGGACCTGGGACTGGCTGCAAAGTCAGCGATCGGCGGGTTGCAGGAGAGGACCGTGACCGGCTTTGATATGGTATCTGATCCGCATTCGTTGGTCACCGTGAGATTCACGATGTACACCCCCGGCGGGTCGTAGTAGGTGTAGCACGGATTCTGCTCCGTGGAGGTGTCACCGTTGCCGAACTCCCAGTACCAGGAGGTTGGATCTCCTGTCGATCGGTCGTTGAACTGGGCATTGAGCGGTGGCGGGCACGGATTCCCTTCATAGGTGAAGTCGGCCACCGGCGGCGGGCAGTAGACGACCTCGATGTCCCTGGATATGAAATCGGTACCGCAGTTGTTCTCCACGGTCAGAGTTACCGAGTACGTCCCGATTTCAGTGAACGTATGCTCGGGGTTTCGCACTGTTGAAGTGGTACCATCCCCGAAATCCCAGAACCATGAAGTCACGTTGTTCTGGGAGGTGTCAGCGAACTGGACGGTGAGCGGAACATCTCCCCAATTTGGATTTGCCGTGAAATCTGCGACCGGTTCAAGGCAGATCGCATTGATTGGAGCGGAAGTGGAGTCGGTCCCACAGTCGTTCGTCACGGTCAGGGTCACGGTATATGTCCCGACTTCAGTGAACGTGTGTGTCGGGTTTCGTTCCGTGGAAGTTGTTCCGTCTCCGAAGTTCCAGTTCCACGAGATGACGTCATTTAAGGAGTTGTCGGTGAACTGGACGGTGAGCGGCGCGTACCCGGAAGTGGGATTTGCCGTGAACTGGGCGACTGGTTCAAGACAGATGGCCTGGACCGGGAGTGTCTTTGAAT
The DNA here is from genome assembly GCA_002509485.1 of Methanolinea sp. UBA477. GTDB lineage: Archaea > Halobacteriota > Methanomicrobia > Methanomicrobiales > Methanospirillaceae > SD8. Next base: position 14,369 of record DAWO01000072.1, on the reverse strand, counting down.
CGAATCCGCATTCATTCCAGACGGTCAGTTTCACGTTGTACGTTCCGACCCCGGTGAAGGTATGCTCTGGGTTCTGCTCCTCTGATGTAGATCCATCTCCAAACTCCCAGAACCACGATTCGGGGTTCTCGGTCGAGAGATCGGTGAACAGGACTGTCAGTGGTGCATACCCGGAGTTGGGTTCAGCACTGAAGTCGGCCACCGGCGGTGGGCAATCGAGAACCTGGATATCGCTGGAAGCCGAGTCGGTACCACAGTCATTGTTCACTGTCAGGGTCACGGTGTATGTTCCGACCTCATCGAATGTGTGCGTCGGATTCTGCAGATTGGATGTCGTTCCATCGCCAAAGTCCCAGTGCCACGATTGAACATTGTTCTGGGATTGGTCAGTGAACTGGACAATGAGTGGGGCACCTCCGGAAGTCGGGTTCGCGGTGAATGCCGCGACCGGTTCGAGACAGATGGCGTTGATCGGGGCCGTTGTTGAACCAGATCCACACTCGTTGTAGGCTGTCAGTTTCACGGTGTATGTCCCGACCTCGGTGAAGGTATGTGTCGGGTTCTGCACGGTAGAGGTAGCGCCGTCCCCAAACTCCCAGAACCAGGAGTCCGGATCCTCGGTTGATTGATCGGTGAACTGGACGGTGAGTGGAGCGTATCCTGAGTCGGGTTCGGCGGTGAATGCGGCGACCGGCGGTGGGCAATAATAGGCATTGATCGGAGTCGAAGTAGAATCGGTACCGCAGTCATTCCACACGGTGAGTTCTACGGTGTATGTCCCGGCCTCATCGAACGTGTGCTCAGGATTCTGCTCCTCGGAGGTTGCTCCGTCGCCGAAGTCCCAGAACCACGTGTCCACGTTGTTCTGCGAGTTGTCGGTGAACTGGACGGTGAGCGGAGCGTACCCTGAGTCAGGGTCAGCGATGAACTGCGCAACGGGTTCAAGACAGATGGCATTGATCGGAGCCGATGTGGAATCAGATCCGCAGTCGTTCTGGACAGTCAGGGTCACGGTGTATGTTCCGACCTCATCGAATGTGTGCGTCGGATTCTGCAGATTGGATGTCGTTCCATCGCCAAAGTCCCAGTGCCACGATTGAACATTGTTCTGGGATTGGTCAGTGAACTGGACAATGAGTGGGGCAGGTCCGGAAGTCGGGTTCGCGGTGAACTGTGCGACCGGTTCGAGACAGATGGCGTTGATCGGAGCCGTTGTCGAGTCATATCCACAGTCGTTATACGCCGTCAGTTTCACGGTGTAGGTTCCCACCGAAGTGTAGGTGTGCACCGGGTTCTGCTCGGTGGACGTAGCGCCGTCCCCAAACTCCCAGTACCAGGAGTCAGGATCCTCGGTTGATTGATCGGTGAACTGGACGGTGAGTGGGGCACGTCCGGAAGTCGGGTCCGCGGTGAAATCTGCGACCGGCGGCGGGCAATAATAGGCATTGATCGGAGTCGAAGTAGAATCGGTACCGCAGTCATTCCACACGGTGAGTTCTACGGTGTAAGTCCCGGCCTCATCGAAGGTGTGTTCAGGATTCTGCTCCTCGGAGGTTGCTCCGTCGCCGAAGTCCCAGAACCAGGAGTCCGGATCCTCGGTTGATTGATCGGTGAACTGGACGGTGAGCGGAGCGTACCCTGAGTCAGGGTCAGCGGTGAATGCAGCGATAGGCTCGAGACATTCTGTATTGATGGGAGCCGAGGTAGAGTCGGTTCCACAGTCATTCCAGACAGTGAGAGTAACGTTGTATAACCCGACCTCGCTGAAAGTATGTTCTGGATTTTGCACAGTGGAGTTTGATCCATCGTCGAAGTCCCAATACCATGAGTCCGGATCCTCGGTTGATTGATCGGTGAACTGGACGGTGAGCGGAGCGTACCCTGAGTCAGGGTCCGCGGTGAATGCCGCGACCGGTTCGAGACAGATGGCCTCGATCGGAGTCGAAGTAGAATCGGTACCGCAGTCATTCCACACGGTGAGTTCTACGGTGTAAGTCCCGACCTCATCGAAGGTGTGTTCAGGATTCTGCTCCTCGGAGGTTGCTCCGTCGCCGAAGTCCCAGAACCAGGAGTCCGGATCCTCGGTTGATTGATCGGTGAACTGGACGGTGAGCGGAGCGTACCCTGAAGTCGGCTCTGCCGTGAACTGGGCGATTGGTTCAAGGCAGCTCGTGTTAATCGGAACGGAAGTGGAGTCGGACCCGCAGTCGTTCGTCACGGTCAGGGTGACAGTATATGTCCCGATCTCCTGATAGGTGTGCGTTGGGTTCTGCTCAGTAGACGTAGCCCCATCCCCGAACTCCCAGGACCATGAAGTCACGTTATTCAGCGAGGTGTCAGTGAACTGGACGGTGAGTGGAGCGTACCCTGAAGTCGGGTCTGCGGTGAACTGTGCAACCGGCTCGAGACATTCGGTATTGATGGGAGCCGAGGTAGAGTCGGTTCCACAGTCATTCCAGACAGTGAGAGTAACGTTGTAAGTCCCGACCTCGCTGAAAGTATGTTCTGGATTTTGCACAGTGGAGGTCGTTTCATCACCGAAGTCCCATAACCATGAGTTCACGTTGTTTTCCGAATGGTCGGTGAACTGGACAGTAAGGGGAGCATATCCTGACTCCGGGTTCGCGGTGAAATTTGCTACCGGTTCAAGACAGCTTGTAGTAATTGGAGCGGAAGTTGAGTCAGAACCACAGTCGTTGTTCACTGTCAGTGTAACGGTAAATGTCCCGATTTCATTGAATGTGTGAGTCGGGTTCTGCTCCTCGGATGTCGTTTCATCACCGAAGTCCCATAACCATGAAGTCACGTTATTCAGCGAGGTGTCGGTGAACTGGACAGTAAGGGGAGCATATCCTGACTCCGGGTCTGCGGTGAAATTTGCTACCGGTTCAAGGCAGATGGCATTGATTGGTGCAGACGCAGAATCGGACCCGCAGTCGTTCGTCACGGTCAGGGTGACGGTATATGTACCGATCTCCTGGTAGGTGTGCATTGGGTTTTGCTCAGTAGACGTAGCCCCATCGCCGAATTCCCAGAACCATGCATTCACGTTGTTCTGCGAGTTGTCGGTGAACTGGACTGTCAGTGGAGCGTACCCTGAGTCAGGGTCGGCATCGAAGTCTGCTACGGGCGGAATACAGCAGTCAGGATAGTCCCAGATAAGTGATATGAACCCGGCTATCTCACCCGTCGGGAGGAAGGGATCTGGATAGGGATCCGAGGTCGGGAAGTCGGTGGACCTGGTCCATCCAACGACATAGACGCCGCACACCCCGTCTGCGACAACCGCATGCCCTTCATCCTTCTCATCCCCTCCGAGGAAGGTGAGGTATACGGGGATCGGCTCCCCGTTCACGAACTTTGCGACGAATGCGTCTTCCGGGTCGCCGCCATAGGTCGGCTGGATCGCGTTGATGGTCTCCATGTTTTTTGCCTTGGTGATCCCGGTGATATAGACGGAACCGGACGGGGTGACAGAGATACCGCGTCCCTCATCTAGCCGCGGTCCTGTAAGGAAGGTCGAATACGCGAGAGCACTTCCTGATGGCATAATACGTGTGTAATAAGAGGAGATAATGCCGGGATTTTCAGGCTTGAATGCATCGGGTGTGGTGGGGAAGTTTGTCCCAAGTGTACTCTTTTGGGATTGGCCGGTCACGTAGGCATATCCCTCGCTGTCGATGTCGATCGCCCGGCAGTTATCGATTTCAGTTCCCCCAAGGAAGGTGGAGTAGACGAACGGATCACCGGAGGGCGCGATCTTTGTAACGAATCCATCCCAGTTTCCTCCCCAAGTTGTCTGGAATGCATTTTGAGTAACAGGGAAGTCACGTGAATCGGTCGAACCGGCGATATATGCATTGCCGCTTTCATCGACGGCGATGCCGTACCCGGTCTCCCTGATCCATCCGCCGATAAATTCCCTGTCGAGAAGCTCGTCGCCAGTGCTGCTGACCTTCATCAGGAACGCATCTGATATTCCGTGACGGGTTGTCCTCTGGAGAGAGGCCGGGACAGGGAACGACGAGGACTGGGTAGACCCGGTGATATATGCATTGTTCGCATCGTCAAGTGCAATTGCATATCCGTAATCTTCGTCGGGTCCGCCCATGTAGCTGGAATAGACAAGGGATCTTCCATCCGGCGCAAGTTTCGCTATGAACGCATCATTCAGTCCGGCAAGGTTGGGCTGGAGCGCATTTTCCACCGGGAAATCGGGGGAGTCGGTTGTCCCCACGACATAGGCGCTGCCGCTATCATCTACCCTGATACCCCATCCTGTTTCATCTCCGGTGCCTCCGAGATAGGCGATATAGACGGGAGCGGTCCCGCCGGAGTTTATCTTGACGACGACGACGTCGGTCCCGCCGGCATTGGCCCCGCTGCTTCCGGCCGGAACCGTGTAAGGTGTTTCATAGGTTACCCCGGTAACGTAGGCATTTCTCCCCGAATCGAGGGCTACGCCATTGGCATCGTGCATGCCGACACCCTTGAGATAGAGGCTGTACTGGAGTACCGGGTCAATGACAAGTTCGCGGCTCCGGTCATAGTCGCCGACTATAAATCCGACGGATCCGGTCTCGGTGATTGTATAGTCGCAGGACACCTCCACAACCGATCCGTCGATCACCTGGTAACAGTACGGGGCACTGTGGGTGATGGTTCCGTTCACTGATGACAATACCAGTGTCCCGTCATCCGCAACCGAGATCTCGTCCTGGCCATGGTATACAAGAGCGATCTGTCCCGGGTCTGCACCCGGATCGACGAAATATGTGCTCTTGAGACCGGCGCTCACTCCTTCGTAGAGGAGATCGATTCCCGGGTAGAGATCAGTATACCGAATCGCACGGTATGTATCAACACCTGTCACCCATTGCGACGAGTCCCTCCCGTAGAAGAAGTTGGCCTCGCAGGCGAGCGGATTTACTCCTTCAACCAGGCATTCGCCATCTGCACCGTCGAACCGGTAGCCGGACCGTGCAGGCTCCAACGTCCCCGGAGAGGTCATTATGAGCTCTGACCCGTTCTTCCCAAACGAGATCGGACCGGCATCTGAGATGACCATATAGAGAAAATCCTCTGGGAACTGGCCTGCATTCCTGATAAAAATAAGGGGAAACGAGGCGAATGTCTTGTTCAGGTCACCCGGATCGGGTTGTGTTACACATTCCATCCCGTCACAGGGACAGGTATATGGAAAGAGTTGTGCACCATCCTGTGGGATATCCGCTGTGGCACTCACACAGGGGATCCCCAAAATAGGCACCAAGAGTACTAACAGTAGCACGATGCGTTCAATTTTCATAAATGCCACCTTTATTCTCAATGATGAATTCATAGTATATAAATACATCCCGTGGTTTTTCCATTTCATCGCGTGTTGAACGAGCAAAACCCATTTTTACGAGTGAATTTCGTGTCCTCGTGCCATGGATCAAACCTATCATGGGACTGTGCAACGCACGCAGCTGTTCGGGAAAGGAGCAGCGGCAGTCAGTTTCACCAGCACTCCGGCATCACGATCATACGGCTTTTCCTCCGGCTTCGTAGGGGTCTTCCCGGAATCGTGATACACCCAATCGTGGAGAATACCGCCTGGAATGAGCAGTGATTGATGAGATCTCTCGGAAAATACCTTTTTTATCTGATGACGCCAAAACAGATTCCTGATGTCGCAGTCCCGTTGCATAAACAGGCTCAGCTCCACCATAATCCTGAAGGATAGCTCAGAAGAGGAGATCAACGATTACGTGAAAAGGACGTGCGCGGAGTACTACGAAATACCTCCAGGTTTCGATTTCCGGGGAATCACTATTCTCCTGGATAGTCCTATGCTCCTGGGACTCAGGATAAAACGAAAGAAGATCCTTCTTCCCTTCAAAAAACCCTGCTTTGGACCCATGCTCTATGAAGTGGATGCACAGGAAGGCGATTTTGACTACGTAAGAGAAAAACTCGGAAGAACGAACTGACGAATTGTCCCTGAAAACCCCTTTTTCGCGCAGGGTTACCAGTCCTTCTTCATCGCCTCGGCTTTCAGTTCTTTTGGCATCAGCTCGATCGCATAGCGAAGTGCGGTACGTGGCATCCCCCGCTTGTTGGCCATGACAAACGAGAATATCTCATCAGTGTGCTTCCGGCTCGCCTCCTTGAGAAGCCAGCCATAGCCCTTCTGCACCATGTCATCATCGTCGGTCAGCAGGAGACGGGCAATCCCGATCGACTCGTCAAGGAACCTGCCATGTTTTGCGGGTATGATGAGGGAGACCGCTGCCGCCCTCCGCATCCAGCGGTTCCCGGATCGGGTCCAGTCTCTCAGCTCTTCGATCGTTTCAGGGAACTTTTCTACGAATTCACCCATTGTGTGATTGCAGAACCCGTCGCATGATGCCCAGTTGGTGATATACGTGTCGATCCAGTGCCGGAAGACCTCGAGATCCTCCCGTTCATACCTGTCTTTCAGCCGGTATGTCCAGTCTGATACGATGAAAGATTCTTCAATGTACCCCGAGCGGTAGAGCTCTTCGCAGAGTGAGAAGACGTCGTTTTTATCGCGCTCAGAAATATCCTTCCAGTACTTCTTTGCGATGGCAGTGACCCTGGCAGTCTTCATGCCATAACAGGTGATCAGCTCCCTGAAGAAGCGCTGTGAACTTCTTTTGATCTCCGGATCTGCATTCTCTTTTAATTCCTGGCGTATGCGTCCGATGACTGGGTCCACGACTCAAGTTCAGGAGGAATGGTAATAAAATATAAAGATCCGGGTCCGGTATCATGATACACATTGAATCCGGAATATCCAGGCGGTATATCATGCACACGGGCGGTGCAGGAACACCCCTCCCTTGCTCCGGGATACAAAAGCAGCTGGGAATCAGAGACCTGTTCTCCCGCTTCTCCTCTCAAGCAGCAGCACATCACGCCAGGTACCGCTCCTCATCCGGCCCAGGCGTTCACGGCAGCCGACGACGCGGAAACCATGCTTCTCGTGAAGGGCGAGGCTGGACCGGTTATCAGGAAAGATCCCTGCCTGCAGCGTCCAGAAACCCTCTCGTTCAGATTCGGTGACGAGTCCCGCCAGGAGTCCATCTTCGACTCCCAGCCCCCTGGCGTCACTTCCAACGTAGATACTGACTTCAGCCACGCCGGAGTAAACGGATCGCCCGGAGAAGGGTGAGAGTGCCGCCCAGCCAAGAATTTTTCCATCGCGTTTTGGCAACCAGGCAACAGGATCGGGTGTGGCCTGCATCCCAGTGCTCCCATGAAGGGGCCTCCGATTCGAATGTTGCGTTGCCGGTGGCAATGGCTCTCAGGGAGAATCCGGCGGACATCTCCCCTGTCGACATCGGCCATCTCCCGTATGAAAAAGTCCATTCCTTAAAAAGCCTCTTTTCCCGTAATCGAATATTCGCGGGAAAGTGAGATAAATGATACGGCAGGCCGACGGATTGCGTTCTATCCCCTTTTCTGCTCGAGTATCGTTCTTCGTGGGTAAAACCCGAACCGCCGGTAAAAGGAGAAGGTCTCCTCGTTTCCGTCGGCGATCGAGACCTGGATTCTGGCCGGGCTGTTCTTCTCCAGCCATGCGAGCGCCCGTTGAACAAGGGCTGTTCCAATCCCGGCCGAGTGATAATGTTCTTCGACAAATATCGACTCGATCTCGCCTGTCCCGTCGGGAGAAAGTGATGTGATGCAGTATCCGATGTACCTGTCCGCAGCGGTATCAGGGGCAAGATCTACGCGGAGGGCTCCGGCCGCCGCGATCCGTTCAAAATGCTCCTTTCGCTTCTCAAAGGTCATCCGCTCGTATACTGCTTGATGCGCCCGGGCATGAGCATGATGGTGGTCATTGAGCTGGTACCAGAGCGGGCTGACTATCGCGATATCGGTGATATCTCCGGTACGATAAACGAATGAAGGCACTCTTTGATTCCCCTATACGTGTTTTAAAATGTCATATCTATATATTCCGTTGAAGAAAATGTACCAGCTCGATCTGCTGTTTTTTCAAAATAGCTGGAGGAGATGAATGATGGCAACGATACGTGTTGACCGGGATCTCTGCACCCGGTGTGGGATCTGCTCGGAGGTATGCCCAAGCAGGATTATCGATCCTGCCGGTGGAGCTGGTGTGCCGGAAGTTGCAGAAGAAAAAGCAGGGTTGTGCATCCAGTGCGGCCATTGTGAAGCCTACTGCCCGTCGGACGCACTCGTATTGAACATTCGACCGGACGAAAAGGAGATGCTTCCCGCCGGTGCAGGAACCATCTCCCCCAATGACCTGGGATACTACATGAAGATGCGGCGGTCTGTCCGTCATTACACGGGAGAGCCCGTTCCGAGGGAGACGATCGCAGAAGTTCTCGACATCGCCAGGTACGCACCCTCGGGATGCAACGGCCAGCCGGTGGAATGGATTGTCGTGCACGATCCGGCGAAGGTACATGAGGTAGCCCGCCTGACCATCGACTGGATGAGGTCGATACAGAACAGAGACCACCCGATGAGCGGCTTTGTGCATGGCCTGATCAGTGCGTGGGATGCCGGGCACGACGTCATCTGCCGCGGAGCCCCGCACCTCCTCGTCGCCCACATTCCAGAAGGCAACCCGCTGGCAGTGTTTGATGCGATCATAGCGCTCGCGCATTTCGATCTCGCGGCACCGGCTTTCGGGATCGGGACATGCTGGGCGGGATTCGTCGCAGGCGCAGCACGGGAGTATGCACCGCTCCGGCAGGAACTCGGCCTGCCGGACGGGAGGGAGCTTGCGTACGCGATGATGTTTGGACATCCGCAGTACAGGGTGCATGCGATCCCAAGACGAAAACCACTCTCGGTTGCCTGGATCTGACTTCGCGAATACCGTGAATCCCGGGCCCGGTCGGCGATCATTGGGTGTCGTGATCGGTCCTGGCCTCCACGGGTTTTCTTACCTGAATGTCGGCTGGGATCTTGATAACTGCACCTGGACCCATCGTGAAAGTGGGGGTGGAGGTATATGGATACTATGNNCTATGTTGGAATGATTGCCTCCGGGCTGCTCGGCATAGACAACCATCTTCATCACCAGGCCAGATTCACGGATCATGGACGGACCAAACTCTCCCTTCAGGCATGTCGCCGATCTCACCTGCTGACTGGTTCCCTCTGGATCCAGACTGTGATCTCCTTGATTCATCCAGGGATTCAGGTTATCAGGCTGGGACACAAGTAGAAAATGAGCCGGCTGCTTATAAAGGTCAGAAGGAAATAACTCCAATTAGGGGTCCTTTCGCGGCGCCCGCGGGGTTGTGTCCCAGCCTGTTATGAGATTTTTTATTCTCCCGGATGGATGTGCACCCTGGATATAGGGTGAAAATCTCTCTCGTTTTTCCCGTTCGGGGATTCCAATTATTACAAAAAGGGAGAGGTTATTTTGAGACCTTCTTCATGAAATTGTCCATCATCTCGGGAGCACGATCCTTCAGGCCATAGGCAATGAATACCGCGATACCAGCTCCGATTCCTATTCCGACTCCCCACGCGAGCGGGGTGATGAAGGTATAGATGATGGTGAGATCGATTAAGAGCTGCGAGAGTGCGAGTATGAGAATGACGAAATAGAAGAAGACACGCAGGAGCAGGATGATCACATCAAGGAACTCGATGTCCTGTGTCGCTCCCCATCCGTGAAGGATGTCGGCAAAGTAATCGATCACGATGAACCCTACGACCAGGATGATGAGGAACATCGCGACGTGGGGCAGGTAGAGGACGATGTCCTGGAAGAGATCGGTAAGGAATCCAAGCTGGAGGACATTCGAGGCTGCGACAATCGCAACAAGGTAGACGAACCACCTGATTATGAGGTCGAATAAATGCACAATGCTCGTACCTGATTGTTCGATCGCTTTCCCGACCGATGTCTTGCGGAGTGCATCGTCGACACCGATCTTGTCAAGAATCTTTGAGATGACTGATCCCAGTATTCTTCCGACCACCCATCCGATTACCAGGATGATGATGGCTGCGACGAGCATGGGAAGGAATCCGATCACCGATCCGATCGTCTGCGTCAGTGCATCACTGACCGAACCGACTACATCTGTGGCTACATTCGTGGTTGCCATGATAAACACATGTTCGAATTGAGAACAAGATTATTTAAATATATCCTTAAAAAACCCCGTTTCAGCACAAATCTGCGATGATTAGAGGGATAAAATACCGATCCGGCAGAAAGGTATCGGGAGACGGAACCGGTATCACGGGCCTGAATGTTTTCCTGTTGGGGTTCAGGAGAATATTCCTATACTGTTATGTAGCACCATGTTCTGGCAATGATGATCACCGGGCACCGGGGTGCGAAGGCTCTTGAACCTGAAAATACACTCCGGGCTCTCCGCAGGGGGATGGACTGTGCAAATTACGTTGAGATCGACGTCCGGATGAGCAGTGACGGCGAACTCGTTGTCATCCACGATCCGACCCTGGAGAGAACGACGAACGGCACAGGAAGGGTCGGGGACCATACACTCCGCGAGCTCCGGGAGCTGGATGCGGGGAAGGGCGAGAAGATACCAACGCTCTCAGAGGTACTGGAGCTGACCAGGGGGAGCCCGGGACTCGTCGTCGAGATAAAAGAGCCCGGAACAGAAGACCGGATCTCGAGAGAGGTGGCATGCTGCCGTCCCGACAGGCTTCTTATCGTCTCGTTCCATGGAGAGAGCATCACAGCAATCAGCAGAATACTGCCTGATGTCGCCACCGGGATAATCATCTCGGAAAAAAATCCGGTAACCGCAGAGGATGCACAGATTCTCGGTGCAGCAGTTGTTCTTACGAAAATATCCTTTTTAAAACCTGCAATGGTTACTAAAGCTCATGACAGGGGTCTTTTGGTAGTCTCCTGGACACTCAATACCGGTAAGGATTATTCCGACGCACAGATGATAGGAGTCGACGGTATCGCCACCGATGACCCGTGCGGTGCCAGGCACTATTTTTCTGCGTAAGCCCTGATTCTATTATCCAGGAAACCGCATATTTCAGCTGTTGTCTTATTCACAACAAATAGTTTATCACCAATCAACAAGATATAGATCCCGGATATCATGCTCCATTCCCCGTACGAGATGCTTGCCGAAGTGATCAACAAAAAACCGGTCATCGTACTGGCGGTCATCATCGGGGTTGTCGTTGCCGCCCTGTACGGAATGACATTTGTCAGCATGGAGACGGGATCCGACACGTACCTGGACAAGGATACGGAACGGGGGATGCTGCTCGACAAGTATACCAAGACGTTCCAGTCGGACAGCATCATGCTCCTCGTGGATAGCGATGACGTCCTGAACCCTGATGTCCTGGATTACATGGATCGCCTCCAGGGTGAGGTGGCGACACAGCGATACATAAGCGGGGTGACGAGCATCGTCGACCTCTTCAGGCAGACAAACGGGGGAGACCTTCCTTCCTCTTATGCAGACATCAAGAGCGCCAAGGAGCATGTCCCGCCCGAGATGCTGGACCGGTATGTCCCCTCGAACCTGATGACCATCGCGGTGATAACCCTTGACCCGGGACTGTCCCAGGAGTCACAGATGACGGTCGTTGACAACCTGGAGTCCATCATCAGCCTCTCCAACCCCCCGCCAGGGGTGAACGTGGTCGTCACGGGAAACCCTGCATTCCAGAAGCAGATGATGGACGAGATGGGAGTCTCGATGGGGACCCTTATCCTGACCGCGATGATCCTGATGGTCATCGCAGTGGGGCTCCTCTTCTCCCATGTCAGGTACCGGTTCCTCTCGGTGGCAATAGTTGCGGCAGGTCTCATCCTGACCTTCGGGATCATGGGGTATGCGAATTTGCAGATAAACATGGTCGCCATCGGTGCCTTCCCCGTGCTGATAGGTATCGGGATCGATTATGCCATACAGCTCCATGCCAGGTTCGACGAGGAGGCGCGACGATCCCCGCTTCCACAGGCGGTAAAAACCACGATCACCAGGTCCGGCCCGTCAATCCTGTACGCAATGCTCTCAACCTCGATGGGTTTTCTTGCCATGCTGATCTCACCTGTGCCGATGATCGGGGGTTTTGGTGTTGTATGCATGATCGGGGTTGTGTGCTGCTACCTCATGGCACTGGTTACCGTCCCTACCATGGGACTTCTGCTGAATTACAAGCCGAAAGTGAACGAGAGTTCTGATCCGGGGAACTCTGCCGGAAAACATAAGATCGAGTTATATACTGAGTTCCTGGGCAGGTTCGCCGAAAAGATGGCGAGGAACGCCGTCCCCATCCTGATCATCTGCGCACTTGTCGCATTCATCGGGTTCCAGACAGACGGCGAGATCCCCATCAATACCGACGAAGAGACCTTCGTTCCGTCTGATATGCCTGCCGTGATAAACCTGAAGAAGGTCAGCAGGACCATGGGCTCCACCTCGTCTCTGCCCATATTCGTCCGCGGTGACAACGTTATCTCTGCCGATACCATAGAATGGATGCAACAATTCCAGAATTACGAGGAGAGCCATAACAGCAAGATCACCGGCTCGACGAGTATAGCCGATTACCTCGCCCAGTACAACGGCGGTATTCTCCCTGCATCGGATCATGAAATCCAGACCGTACTGGAACAGATACCCGAAGAGACCAGGGAGAGGTACCTGGGCGGGCCGTCCGAGGCTGTGATTGAATTTTCAACGGTGGACATGGAGAGCGAGGTCGCCCTCTCCATGGTCGAGAACATGAAGCAGGACCTGGCCTGGAACCCGCCCCCACCAGGAGTCTCTGCAAGCATCACCGGAATGTCGGAGATGTTTGCCGACCTCATCGAAAAGATTGCCCAGGGCAAGATCAGGATGACGCTAACAGCCTTCGGGCTCATATTCCTCTTCCTCCTGCTCGTTTACCGGAAACTGGGAAAGGCTGCCACACCGGTCATCCCGATCATGATGATTGTCGGGTGGAACGGCCTGATCATGTATCTCCTCGGCATAGACTATACGCCACTCACCGCCGTGCTTGGCTCCATGACTATAGGTGTCGCGTCGGAATACACCATCCTGATAATGGAGAGGGTCTACGAGGAGCGAAGTCACGGCCAGGACCTGATCCCCGCCATCCAGCACGGGGTCCAGCAGATCGGGACGGCAATCACTGTCTCCGGGATGACGACGGTCTTTGGTTTCGCAGCTCTCATTCTCTCGACATTCAATATCGTCAGCAACTTCGGAGTCGTTACGGTGATAACTGTCGCTTTCTCGCTTGTCGGTGCGATCGTCGTCATGCCTGCCATACTCTCCCTGGTGGGACGGTTCGAGCATCCGGAGCGTGGCTGATCTCCCCGGGAACGAATCCCTGATTCCCCTCATCAATTAAGTATATTCATTTTTCCGAACCATATCTCGGTATGCGTGGTTTTGCGTGTGACCTTGTCCTGCGTGACGTATCCATTCCCGGTGGGCGAGTGGCAGATGTATCGATATCAGGCGGGCGTGTGAAACACGTGGGAGCCCCGCTCCCTGCAGAGATCGAACTCGGCTGCAGGGGCAAAACGGTCATTCCCGGCGGCGTGGATATGCATGTCCACATGCGAGGAGGGGTCCAGGCCCACAAGGAGGACTGGAAGAGCGGCACCATGAGCGCCGTTGCGGGGGGTGTCACCGTTGTCGTCGATCAGCCAAACACCGTCCCCCCGATCATGAACGAGGAGATACTCAGGCAGAGGGTTATCGAGGCGGGGAAGTACTCCCTTGCCGGTTACGCGATCAACGGGGGCGTATCCCCCTCTGCCGACATTGATGGCATGTGGAGGGGAGGGGCACTGGCATTCGGGGAGATATTTGCCGCACCATCAAGCTACGGTGATTCTGTCTCCCCGAATGACCTGAAGGCCGCACTGGACAGGATACGGGAACTCGGCGCACTTGCCACCATTCACGCGGAGAAGGTTGCAGGAGCTCCTTCCGAAAATCTCATGGACCATTCGCAAAAGAGGTCTGTTTCCGGAGAGATCGAGGGGGTCCTGGATGTCAGGGGAATAAACACTGCCGGTTGCAGGCTGCATTTCTGCCACATGAGCACCGCGGGCGCAGTGGAAGCGGCGGGAGACGCGACAGCAGAAGTCACCCCCCACCACCTCTTCCTCTCCCTTGAGCATTTCACTCCTGGTGATGCCGCAGGAAAGGTGAATCCGCCCCTGCGACATGAATCCGATCGAAGGAAGCTCTGGGCTGCCTGGGACAGGATAGATGTAGTCGCATCCGATCATGCCCCGCATACGGTGCAGGAGAAAGAACAGTCATTTTCAGAGGCTCCAGCGGGAATTCCCGGAGTGGAGACCATGGTCCCGCTCCTGATGGCCGAGGTACGGA
>DAWO01000048.1:7218-12267 GCA_002509485.1 Methanolinea sp. UBA477 | reverse complement strand
ATTCGCCTCGTGATGAGCTCATCAAGGGTCAGGCTTTGAGGGATTTTAACAGAAATAAAGTGAGAAGAACGCTTTGGTAGATATTGAGGGTCAGAATAGAGTTCATCATTCGACACGAGATGCCAGACAATTGTAATGATCTTTCTTGCGAGAGCAATGATCGCCTTCCCCGATCCGAGCATTTTTTTCTTACGTTCAAAGAAGACCCTCAAGCTGTTCAAACGGCATCGAGAAGCAGCCTGAGCAATTTCTGTCAGGATCCATCGCACATGAACTGATCCGCGTTTGGTAATGGAGCCGGTATGCAGTTTATCTGCAGATTGAGCTACCCGGGGAACGATCCCCACCCAGCTCGCCAGTTTATCTGCCGATGAAAAGTCAGTGATATCACCAATCTCGGCAAGCAGGGTACGTGCCCCAATCTCACCAATTCCAGGTATGGACATGAGAATCTCCATCTCGCGGTCCTTATTCTCATCTGCATAGACTTTGGCGGATTCTGTTATAGTCAAAATTTGTTCATCCAGAACTCGTATTAAACGAAGACAGAGACTCAAGCGAAATAGAGCATCAGGTGAGAGCGTAGTGCTCAGAACGGACCGTAATTCATCACCTCGTCTCTGAATTCGTGGAGGAAGCATCGGGATGAGATCATCCAAAGGTATCCCATTTACCATTCCCTGGAGGAGGATCATACCAGACGCCCCGAAGAGATCAGACAACACAGAGGAGAGTTGAAGTAATTCTGAATCCAGTATATGGTGAATCTGATTCTTTATGTCGGTACGTTTCTGAACGAGCATATGGCGTAACCGCATCAGTTTTCTGAATTCCCGGTGTGACCGTGTAAAAACACGGGATGATTGGATCATTCCATGGAGTGCAAGACGGGCAATCATCTCCGAGTCAATTTTATCGGTCTTTTTGTGAGACAGAACCTTGATGTCATGCGCATTTCCGACAATGACCGGAACTATTCCATTCAAAAGGTCATACACCTGTACCCAGTAGTCACTTGTTGATTCACACGCAACAACATCAGCATGATGCCCCAATATCCATTTCTTTAGCGAGAATAGACCTTCTTTTGTGCGTTCAAATCGTTCCTGGATCATCTGACCGGTCTGACACAGAATCGTACCAAGGATAAACTTCTTGTGGAGGTCTAATCCCACTGCAACTTGTATATCTGTTGCCATAAATCACCATGAATGATGGGCAGATGAATTGCCTTCCAGGCCAATTTCCTATCCGCGATCTACGTCGCATTCTGGCCTCCGAATGCAATTCTACGGTTAGTTTTCGGGACAGGGTCGAACCCTAAAATACCTACAACCTCTCCTGCCCATTATTCAGTCCTCATTACGAAATGTGAATATTTTCATGCGTCGGGCCTGTTGCAAGATGCTTCATTATTGTTTCCGGGGGCGGCGGCGTGGCATCGCACGCGGGGGTGTGGGGGCGGATAGCCCCCATAAAATGTATCCGGTTCATCAATCCTGTCCACACCAGGTAGCGGAGAGCCGGAGGAGGTGGGTCAGATACCGGAATGCCAGGACTTTTCTTGTGACTCATGCCTGAAGCCCGATCCTTCCACGGGCACCCTGCATGTCCCCCTGATACTGTCCGGGCGCCACGGGATCCGGATCCGCCGTTATCCGGCTATTAACCGGCGATTTCCAGTCATATGACGAATTCCCCGCAGCCCAATCAGAAAGGTCGTTCTCGACCGGATAAAAAGCCCGGATTTTCGAGATTTCAGATCGACCGATGTCGAGAGCAGGTACCGCATCTCGGGTGGTTCGATGATCCCTTTCCCTGGAGAGGCGTCTATTTCATGCTTCATTTCGGAATTTACTACTTCGCCAAATGACTATTCTGCGCAAAAGTTTAATTATTGGAGCGAATAAAGAATAACCCATGGAGGGAGGTTTTTTTTCGGAGTGGCTTCCGCGATACCGCCATTACCTCAGAATGCGCAATTACTCCTCCCGGACCATCCAGAGCTATGAACAGGTTGTCAGGCACTTCGGCTATTATGTCTGGCTCCGCCGGAGCATGGATCCCGATAAGCTCGTGTTATACTGGGAAGACCTTACCCGGGCACGGCTCGACACCCCGGTGGAGGTTGCCCCGGTCACCATCAGCGATTACCTCTCGTTCATCAGCTCGATGCGGACATACAAGCCAAAGACCCTGCACCGCATAATCTCCACGCTCTCGTCGTTCTACCGCTTTCTCTACAGCCAGGGCGTCATCTCCTCGAACCCGATGCCTGCCGTGGAGCGGCCCAAGATCAAGGACCAGGAGCTCCGCTACCTCAAGCACAGCCAGGTGATTCGCCTGATCGATTCCATCGAGGATGGCAGGGATCGCCTGATCGTCCGCACCATCTATGCCACGGGCGTGCGGGTATCGGAGCTCTGCGGCATGAATATCGAGGATATCGATTTCGAAGACGAGACTATTCGTGTCAGGGGGAAGGGCGGCAAGATCCGGATTGTCTTCGTCGACAGGGAGACGCTCGATGAAATGGACGAATTTATCGGGAAGCGTATCGAGGGCCCCCTCTTCCTCGGGCAGCAGGGCCATCATATCTCCCCGCGGGCGGTGCAGCATATCTTCAAGAAATACGCTCCTGACGGGATAACCCCCCATAAAATTCGCCACAGCTATGCCAGCGAGCTCTACCGCCGCTCGAAGAACCTCCGCGTGGTGCAGGAGAACCTGGGACATACCTCCATCAAGACGACCGAGATCTACCTGCATACCGACCTTGACGAGAGAAAACGGGTTTACCAGGAGTTTTTCCCCCTCGCCGAGAACAATAACCGCCCGAAGGAGAAGAAGAGAGATCGGGAGTAATCCCGCATGGTAGGCTTCCTGGTACATCAGGGGACTCCTCTTTTTCCAAAGCGTCGTTTTGGTATGCCAGGGAAAGCGAAGAGAGGCCACACATTGTTTTTTTGGAAAAGGACGTATCCTACACTCTCAAAACCATCGTGTAGTCTTCTCTCCGTCTTTGGGGATCACCAAAGGGTGGAACAGCCAAAAAATCCGGGATTCTTTAGCCGTTATCAGGAGCTACCAGACCGCAAGGCGAATTATCTGGGATATCCGGTGTTTTCGTGACATATTTTGGGGTTACTTTACCGGCAGGGGGAGATACATGATTTTCGTGATGTTTACATGCTCCGAATCGCATCGGAGAAATAATCCAGGGATTTGGGAACATATTCACTGAGATCGCCGAAGGTGAATTATTATCGGGGATTTCCCGGAATTTCATGACAGAATAGGTAATTGCCCATATCGTGAGTAATAGTGGCTTTCCGGGTATACTGAGAACGAAAAGACTGCGAACGCCCTTTCCATGTTTGAATTTGGAGAGACAATATTCGTTTTTTAACCGACCAGCGGCAGAGATGCAATCAAGAATCCGTCACCGAATGTTACCCTCCTTCGGAAAAGATCCCCCTGAATACCTCACGACATCCCCTGATTGCGTGGTCATCCAAAAATCCGGGCATTGCATCCCTGTTGATATCTTCATACGAGATGATACCCACTTTCCAGGGCTTAAATTGCGTTCTTTTCCTCTGTAATCACACCAGCGCCATTTTTTTGGAGTGCACGAATCTCCTGTCTCTCCACTTCTCGCGAGCGCCGGGTAACCGGCTTTTTTTAATCCGGACAAAATCGTTTATTTTTGTCATTGAAGGGAGGAAACGTGCTAATTTATTTTCATAAACCATATGATGCTATATGCTACAAGGGATTTGTTTTCGCTCAAGAACCCAATCCCCGAACCAAAAATCCATCCTTGTGCATCCACATATTCCGCCTGAGATATTATGTGTGGTATATTCTGGAACAGGTAATTATCGATTGAGAATTATATTGGATTTTAAACCATTTGGGCTGTCTAAATCAAAATATAAATCCAATTTGAGTCTTTTCTCTCCCATTTTTCTCCACACCACGAAAATAATTGAAATTACTCTTTATTCCTGAAACGAAAAGCAATATGTGATTATTCTGCCATCATGCCCTTTTCAGTCGATTCATCCGGAATTCAAACGAAAATGCTCAGTTTCTATTGGAAGATCCGTGTGACCGGACACCGGGGCAATTAGCGAAGCAGGATGGCTCTTCGCTACCTGGTGTGGACAGGATTGATGAATCGGATACATTTTGTGGGGGCTATCCGCCCTCACACCCCCACGTGCGATGCCACGCCGCCGCCCCCGAAGGACGCCCCGGCGGCGGTTGAAGTGACTGAACTGGTATGCAGATAACAATTCGATTCAGTCTCCTCACCCAAAACAGCGAGGAGGCAGAATGGTACACTGCATGCAGGTTCGCGGTTCATGCGGAAGAGGACTATCCTCATATTGGATCACGTCGAAATAGAACTCATGGAGAATATCCTCCGGGTGGATGAGTCCCGTTCGGGTTCCGCAACGATCGTATCTCTTTCGGGCCGCATGGACGCCAGTTCCTCGCCTGCAGCGGAGGCGGTCCTGTCGCGCCTTATCGGGTCAGGAGAGCGGCGGATAGTGGTGGACATGTCAGATCTGGATTATATCAGCAGCGCGGGGCTGCGGGTGATGCTCGCCTCGCTCAAGCGGTTGAGGGAAGACGGAGGGCAGCTGCTCCTGTCTGGTTTGAAACCCGAAATTAAAAATATCTTCGAGATTGCCGGGTTCCAGCGCATCTTTTCCATATATCCGGCTCGGGAAGATGCCGTCTCGTCGTTCGATGCCCGGGTATGAGCATGGTTGAACCGATGCTTCCGTCTCTTCTCTCCACGTCCATCGTCCTCTTCCAGATGATGTGCGTGATAGTCGTCTTTGCCTACCTGATCACACGCACCCGTTTCTTCTCCGAGGTGCTCGACGGGGTCTTCACCTGGAAAAACCAGCTCTTCCTGATAGTGCTCTTCGGAATCCTCTCCATCTACGGGTCTGAGAGCGGGATCTCGATCCTCGGAGCCCCGATCAACGTCCGCGATCTCGGGCCTGTCGTGGCCGGGCTTGTCGCCGGGCC
>DAWO01000048.1:1388-7208 GCA_002509485.1 Methanolinea sp. UBA477 | reverse complement strand
TTCTTGCCGGAAAAAAGTTCCCCGGGATCACGGTCGCGGTCTCTTTGGCCGTCATCATCGAGGGCATACACATGGGGCTTGTCCTCCTCATCAGCCGGCCGCTCTCCCAGGCGGTCGCGGTCGTATCGGATGTCGCCTTTCCCATGATCGTGGCAAATGCGGCAGGGATGTTCATCTTCTCCTTCATCATCGCGAACCTGAAAAAAGAGAAGGAGACCCGGGGGGAACGTGACCGGTACCACTCGGAACTAGAGCGCAAGAATGCCGAGCTCCAGATCGCACACGAGATCCAGACAAGTTTCCTGCCCGAAAAGATCCCCGGCATTCCCGGGTACAGTCTCGCCGCATCCAGCATTCCGGCACGGGAGGTGGGTGGCGACTTCTATGATATCATCACCGGCCCGGCGAAGAAGACCGGTCTCATCATCGCCGATGTATCCGACAAGGGGGTTCCCGCGGCCCTCTTCATGGCTCTCTCCCGGACGGTCGTCCGCGCCAATGCCGAGTGGCACAGTGCGGCCCGGGAGGCCATCCAGGGGGCCAACGCAACTATCAGTGCCGATTCCCGGTCGGGCATGTTTGTTACGCTCTTCTTTGCGGTCCTCGACCACGAGTCCCGTCGGCTGACCTATGTGAATGCCGGCCATAATCCTCCCCTGCTCTTCAGGGCCGGGAGTGATCCGGTCCCCCTTCAGATCACCGGGATCGCGCTCGGGGCGCTTGCAGATGCGGATTACGAGGAGCGGTCAGTGGAACTTTGCCCCGGAGACGTCCTCCTCTTCTACACCGACGGAGTGACGGAGGCGATAGATGGCCAGTATGCCCAGTTCGGCGAGGAGAGGCTCGTAAAACTCGTCAGCCAAAACATCAATCTCCCACCTGCCGATATAATAGAAAAGATAAACAGTGCCGTATCCGTCCATTCGGGAGGGGCCGCCCAGTTCGATGATATGACACTCATGGTCCTGAAGGTTGGAACGATATGACCGAAAGGCATGCACTCGTCCTGGAAGCGAGAAAGGAGAACCTCCCCACCATTGCCGAGTTCATCGGGGAGCACCTCGCCGGGCAGGGGTTCTCCGAAAAGGAGATCTTCGAGGTGGGTCTTGCCGTGGACGAGGCCTGCAGCAACATCATCCTGCACGGGTACGGGGAAGAGGAGGGTCAGATCGAGATCGAACTTGCGGTATCCCCTGAAAGGGTCATCGTGTCACTCAAGGATTCGGGTAAGCCTTTCAACCCGCTGACGGTTGAGCCCCCCGACCTCTGCGACGACGTTGATCAGCGAAAGGTCGGGGGTCTCGGGGTATTTATCATCAAAAAGACGATGGACGAGGTCGGATACGAGTACAGTGACGGGAAAAACGTCCTCTCCATCGCGAAGAACCGGTCGGACCGGCCTGGCGATTGATCACGCATGATCCGGATCGATCCCTATATGTCTGCCCGCGGCAAAAACGCCTGATCAGTGGCTGCACAGATAAGAGCGCTTGAAGAGTGGGAAGATATCCTCGGTTTTGCCATAGCCCGTCCCTGCAGGGTGATTTATGTCATGGGTGCGACCGACCGGGGCAAGAGCACGTTCTGCAGGTACCTCGCCCGGGAACTGGCAGACGAGGGGACGGTCGGATACCTGGACTGCGATACGGGACAGTCGTCGATCGGCCCTCCCACCACGGTGGGTCTTGCCCTGTACCGCGATTCACCGGAGGATCCGGATGCGGTCTTTCTCCGGTTCGTTGGATCGACGTCACCGGTCGGTCATACGCTCCAGCACATCGTTGCGACCGCCCGCCTGAAGGAGAAGGCAGCCGCCGAGGGGGCGGACTACCTGATCATCGACTCGCCCGGCTGGGTCATCGAGCCTGGGGCGCAGGAGTTCCATATACGGATGATCGATCTCCTGCAGCCCGACATGCTGGTGGCGATCCAGTCGGGCCACGAGCTGGAGGGGATCGCGGTCAACTTCCGCCGCCATCCCCGGATGGAGACGAAAACGGTTCCGGTCTCCGGGCAGGTGGTGGAGCGGAGAAGGGGGTGGAGGCGGATCTATCGAACCAGGAAGTTCGAGAGATATTTCTCGGACCTGTCCACCTGTACACTGTCCCTTGCCGGGATCGGGGTGCATGGCAGGATGCCGGAGACGTTCCGCGACGAGGACTGGCGCGACCTCGTCATTGCGCTCTGTGATCCCGAGATGATGGTGATCACGCTCGGGATAGTCGAGAACCTGGACATCATCGGGGGCACGATCACCTTCCGGTCGCCGCCGTTTGACCGGGATGCCGTCGCATCCCTCCACGTGGGTTCGCTCAGGATTGACCTGCCCGGGAACCAGGAAGGACCGTCTGATAGCCCTTCTCCATGAGCGATGCGAGGATCCGTTCCCGGTGATCCGGCCCCCGGATCTCGAGCTCGAGCGCCACCCTGACCTGGTGCAGCGGCAGGCCCGGCTCGGCCCTGACCGGGTCAAGCCGCGTGACGGTGGCACCCTCTTCTCCCAGCAGCCGGAGCAGACCCGACAGCGTCAGCGACTCGTCCTCCAGGATCACCGAGCAGTGCATGATTCGCCCCGAGTCGAAGAGGCCTGCCCGGAGCAGGCGTTCCAGCAGGAATGGATCCACGTTTCCCCCCGAGATTACCGCAACCACCTTTTCGTCTCTCTTGACTGGCACCTTTCCCTCCAGCAGGGCGGCAAGTGAGACGGCTCCGGCTCCCTCTGAAAGGATCTTCTTCCGTTCCAGGAGGAGCACCACCGCCTTTCGCGTCTCCATCTCGTCCACGAGCACCACCCGGTCGACGAGGTCCCGTATCACCGGAAAGGCGATCCTGCCAGTCCGCTTCACCCGGATGCCGTCGGCGATGGTTGGGCCGGATGCAACCGTTACCGGTCGACCCTGCCTGATTGCCTCAACGGCTGACGGACATGCGGCGGCCTGCACCCCGGTGACCTGCACCGAAGGCCGGATCCCCTTTGCCGCCGTAGCGATACCGGCGATCAGCCCGCCGCCACCCACCGGGACGATGATGTGGTCCGCACCACGCAGGTCTTCCATGATCTCGAGCCCGACTGTCCCCTGGCCGGCGATGACCGCCGGGTCGTCGTACGGGTGGATGAAGGTGTAGCCTTCATTCTCGGCAAGGCCGCGGGCATGCCCGATGCTCTCTTCCAGTGTCTCTCCCTTCAGGATGACTCGTGCACCGTACCCCACAGTCGCCTCCTGCTTGGAGATAGAGACCCATTCAGGCATCACGATGGTGACCGGGACGCCGGCCATTCTCCCGGCGACTGCCACACCCTGGGCATGGTTGCCTGCCGAGGCTGCGATGACACCCTTCTCTCTGGTATCCTGCCGGCAGGAGATGATGCGGTTCGTTGCTCCCCTGACCTTGAACGACCCTGCCTTCTGCAGGGCCTCGAGCTTCAGGTAGACCTCTGCGCCCGTGATCTCTGAGAAGGTTGGCGAGTAGACGAGCGGCGTCCGTATGACGTGGTCCTTTATGGCGGCCGCGGCATCCCGTATATCGGTGAGAGAGACCATATGAATGGGTATTTGGCAGTGGCCCCTGATAAATCCCGGGGGTGAGTTCAGGGAGCACCACCTCTTTTGCAGGCCCCGGTGGATCTCTCATCTATTACCCGATCATGGGTCCCATCGATCACTCCGGCATTTTACAGCCCGGGGCGATGCATCAGTGCCTCTCCGTTTCCCGGAGGCAGTTCGGCGGACGATGTGAGTTCCCTCTTGTGATCTCCTCCCTCTGCTCTAAGGAAGAATCCTTGACTGATCCGGTCTTTCTGGTATGCAATTATCCCCTGATTCCCAAAAACCTCTTCATATATGATGTAAATATCCTAATGACAAAACTAGGGCCGGATTTCATGAAGACACTGATACTGGCCGGGGGTTCCGGCACCAGGCTCTTTCCGTTGAGCCGCGAATATTACCCGAAACAGTTCCTCGATCTTTTTTCCGGGGAATCGCTCTTCCAGAAGACGGTGAAGAGGGCGCTCTTCTTCTCCGAACCCGAAGGGATATACGTGATCACCTCGGACCGGCACCGGTTCCTGGTGCGGGACCAGCTCGATAGTGCAGGAGTTGATGCGCACGTGATCGTCGAGCCGGCGGGGAGGAATACGCTCCCGGCCATCTATTACGGTCTCCAGGTGATCGAGAAGGATTGTGGGGCGACCGACGTCTCGGTCCTCCCCTCCGACCACCTGATGGATGCCGGCGATGAGTACAGGCAGGCGTTCTCGAATGCCCGGGCTCTCGCCCGCGACCACCTTGTGCTCTTCGGCATCAAGGCGAGTTCCCCACATACCGGCTATGGTTACATCAGGCCGGGAAGGTCGGCAGGGAATGGAGAAGGATACGTGGTCGAGGAATTCCGCGAGAAGCCTGTCCCGGCGACCGCCCGGGACTATGTCGAGCGGGGCTATCTCTGGAACTCGGGAATGTTTCTCCTGGACACATCGCTCTTCTTCTCGGAATGTGCGGCTCTTGCACCCGGTATCGCTGAGGCTTTCCGCTCGCCGGCAGACGAGGCCTACGCACAGGTCGAGTCCATCTCGATCGACTACGGGATCATGCAGAAGACGAAGAAGGCAGCGGTCGTCCCTCTTGACTGTGCCTGGAGCGATCTCGGGACCTTCGACGCCCTGTACTCGGTCTTCCCGAAAAACGGAGACGGAAACGCGGTGAAGGGCGAGTACCTCGGCCATGATTCCCGAAACAACCTGGTCATCGGTGACCACCTCGTCCTCACCGCGGGTGTTTCCAATATGGCGGTCATCGCAACAGACGACGCCGTCCTGGTGGCGTCCCGCGACCATGCAGAGGACGTCAGGATCCTGGTCGATTTCCTCCGGCGCAAAGGAGACGAGCGGGCGGAGTTCCATTCCACGGTCCACCGGCCCTGGGGTTCTTTCACCGTGCTCGAACCGGGCGATACCTACAAGATAAAGCGGGTGAGCGTCCTGCCCAAAAGAAGGCTCTCCCTGCAGCGGCATCACCACCGGAGCGAGCACTGGGTCGTTGTCGAAGGTGTCGCCCACGTGACGGTCGGCGATGACGAGCTCGTGCTGGAGCCCGGCGAGAGCACCTTTGTCCCGGCCGGGGCATGGCACCGGCTCGCGAACAACGGCGGGGAACCGCTCGAGATCATCGAGGTGCAGACCGGCGACTACGTCGGCGAGGATGACATCGAACGCCGGGAGGACGACTGGAACCGGGAGAAAGAGAGGTGATGGATCACCCGCTGTTGATGTCGAAGAAACGGGCGATAAAAGGAACCTGGGCATGGAAGCCAGGTTGCTCTCCTGCGATATCTGGAATGAGAGTATATCGCAAGTGACGAGGAAACGGCTGTGACCTGCAGGCGGTGGCGATGATAGACCGAAATGCCGGAAGGAAAGGGAAGGTGGAGGAAGCGGCGATGAACAACAGACCTAAAAAAATAGGGGCCGGGTATCAGAGGGACGTGATGCGATGAACCGCGAAACTGAGTGGAACGGATACCAAACAAGAGTGACGGCGATGATCTTTGGAAGGAATGCGAACCGGGAGACCCGGCCATGAGATACGTTGTCACCGGTGGGGCGGGATTCATCGGGTCGCACCTCTGCGAAGGTCTTTTCCGAAAAGGCCATGAGGTGACAATCGTCGACGATCTCTCGTCAGGCAGCATGGAGAGGATCGATGCGATCCGGGATGAATATCCCGAAACAGTCTTTTGGAAGGGGAGCATCACGGACCTGGCATTCCTGAAAGATGCGTTTTCCGGTGCGGACGGGGTATTCCACCAGGCAGCCTTCGT
>DAWO01000048.1:0-1300 GCA_002509485.1 Methanolinea sp. UBA477 | reverse complement strand
CTCTCCCCCTATGCCCTTGCCAAGCTGACCGGGGAAGGGTACGGAAGACTTTTTGGGGATCTCTATGGTCTCTCCACGGTATTCCTCCGTTATTTCAATGTGTATGGATCCCGCCAGGACCCGCACTCCGATTATGCCGCGGTCATCCCGAAGTTCATCGACAGGCTTTCCAGGGGAGAACCCCCGCTCATCTTCGGCGACGGCGAGCAGACGAGAGACTTTGTGTACGTGAAGGACGTGGTTTCCGCCAACATCAGGGCCATGGAGAGCGGTGCGACAGGGGTCTTCAACATCGCCAGCGGGAAGGAGACGAGCGTGAACGATCTGGCGTCAATCCTCTCGAAGTTGTCTGGTTTTTCAGGCAGCCCGGGATATGCCCCGGAGAGGCAGGGTGAGGTGAAGCGATCGGTTGCCGATATTGCGAAGGCGGGAGAGGCTTTTGGGTTTGTGCCCGGGTATTCTCTCGAAGAGGGCCTTTCGGAGATGCTGGGACCCGGGAGATAGAACGGCCCATGGTATGTCGTTTGTCGGAAAGTCAGGCTGATAGATTTTTCGGATCCGGTGCAGGAATGGAAAATATACTTCTTACGCAAATTCTATCTTCCCATAGTACTAACTGTGTATACACAGTATATGGCGACGAAGACGATCAATATCAAGGAATCCGCCTATCAGGCATTAAAATCGATGAAGCGTGAGGGAGAGAGCTTTTCAGATGTCATCATCCGGCTTTCGCGGGGGGAAGAACAGTCAGTTGTAGATTTTGTCAGATCACTTCCCCGCGATCTCAAGGAAGAGCTTGTGGTTTCGGTTACACGCGGAAAACAGGAGCTCGATGAGGTACATCCCCGGGAGGCGCAATTGTGAGCATCGTCGATACCTGCTTCTTAATCGATCTTATCCGCGAAGATCCGGGTGCTATTGGGTTTGCAGAACAGTTCTCCAACCTGAAAACGACCTCCATTTCAGCTGCCGAGTTCCTGTATGGTGCACGGATAAGCGTCCGTCCAGGTCTGTATGATACAGCAAGGAAATTTCTCGCGTACTTTCCGATCCTTGCCTTCGATGCTGAAGCAGCATCTCTGTATGCAGATATTGCTGCAGATCTCAAGCAGAGCGGCAGCAGGATCTCTTCATTCGACGAGCTGATAGCCGCGATCGTTCTCCGGCACGGTGAAGAAATTGTATCCCGTGATGCTCGCTTTAAAACGATTTCGGGTCTGAAGGTCATTCCCTATTGAAGACCAGGAGTTGTGCCCGGTTACACAATCGCGCCGGTTTTGTGAAGGATGCTTTTTTT
>DAWO01000054.1:22450-29904 GCA_002509485.1 Methanolinea sp. UBA477 | reverse complement strand
CCTCTGCAAGCTGCCATGGTGCCCCGGTGAGGGCACGGCTGCAGGTTGGGAAGTTCCAGGTGGTGGGAACGAGCATCTCATAATAGAGTACCCTGCCGTCCTTGACCTTTGCAAGGTGGACATCACATCCCCTGGGGGCCTCGTTTGCGGCCCAGCCCAGTGATCCGTCACCCTGCGGGATGTAGTCTGCAAGGACCTTGCCCGATGGGTTGTACTCGTCGAGGGCGTTCATGATGGTATAAAGACAGTCGGGATATTCCATCTGCCTGGCAACCTGCTGGCCAATCGTTCCCTTCTCGTCATAGTTCTTGAACTTGACCAGCCGTGCACGGGGTCCCACCTCTACGGGGGCTCCATCATACAGTGGCACGCCGGTGCATGCCTCCATCTGCGGGTTGGCCTTGGTGCCGACCGGCGATGTGCCGCCGATTGGGTAGTTCGGATCTGCAAGGCTGACCTCGACTTCTCCCATGTACCAGTCCCATGGCCGGACATCGGTCCAGCGCTCGGGGTTCCAGC
This sequence comes from Methanolinea sp. UBA477, assembly GCA_002509485.1. GTDB lineage: Archaea > Halobacteriota > Methanomicrobia > Methanomicrobiales > Methanospirillaceae > SD8. The sequence continues at coordinate 29,385 of DAWO01000054.1, read as the reverse complement.
CCGGGTTTTCATCCAGGTTGGTACTGGCGTACATCGGGTGCGCTGCCATGTATCCCATGTTGTGGTACCCGAGATCTTTCGGGATCGGGATCTGTTTTCCGCCTACCTCCGACCAGTCACGCTTCTGGTAATTGCGGAGAACGGCAATCATGAACTCCATCTGCTCCATTGCCAGAGGGAGGGCCTCCTTGGCGAGGTCGTACATCTTCTGCACTGCGCGTGGAGTGCATGCCTTGTACAAACCGCCGACCCGGGGGTTGCTCGGGTGGACGGCTTCTCCGCCTGCGATCTCACCGATCGTCTGGCCGACCATGCGGAGCTTCTGGATTCGCTTGGCCACGCTCCGGACCGGCTCTTCAGGTGAGAACGGGTTAATCTTGGTATCCGTCCCCGGAAGATACATATCCGGGAGAGTCAGGATATTGTGCAGTGCAATGCTGTGAAGTCTGTTCGCACACTGCAGCACGATACGAAGCAACTTGGCATCCCTCGGAATTTCACACCGAATGGATCCCTCCATTGATTCGATACCGGCAAGTGTGTGGGCGATGGGGCAGATACCACAGACGCGTGATGCAATCTTTGGAACCTGGTCCATCGTCTTGTTGATGGCGAGCTTCTCGACACCCCTGACCGGAGTGATGGAAAGCCAGTCACCCCGTTCGATGATGCCCGCATCATCAACCTTCAATACGAGCTTGGAGTGTCCTTCATGCCTCGTGGTTGGGGAAATCTCTACAACTTTCGACAATATTATCGCCTCATTTTATTGAGTTGTTCATATAGCGATACCGGTGTAAATCCACACAAATCTCTTCTTTTTCAGATGGTTGACCGTACAAAGTACGCTCATTGCTATGTAATATTCTAATATTATATATCAGCTTTGTAATACTCCCGGAATAACAGCCAGGAATGCGATTCATCGAATAATTAACGTAGTATTCAAACGTTTGGATATTTCGGTTTCCCACTTTTTGTGGTCAATTTTTACCCATATGTGTAAAAAAACAGGTCCACTTTTGGACCTCTGGATTAAAAAAATTATGATCCTCCCCTGATGCCGGGAAAACCGGGTGAAAGTGCCGGAGGCACTTCCATTCGAATGGATCACTGGTTTTCACTGTTCAACTCGATGAAGAGCTCGGCCATGGTCGCTTTTCTCTCAGCATAGGCGTCATGCTGGTGAATACTCTCCTCGTTGGTCTGTTTGATGGTTATCAACGAGTCTCCGGGAAGGTCCTTGAATTCTGAAATAACCTTTTTTGCCACTTCACGCACACAGTCCTCGACAAAACGCGGATTTTTATGTGCATTGAGCACGACGTAGGACTCGTCGCCTCTTTTCAAGAGTTCGTATATCGATGCGCTCATCGATTCCTTGAGAATTTGTATGATCTTTTCCAGTTTGACGTGGCTGTCATCGTCAAGCTCGATGCAGAGGAATCCTCTTCCTCTCTGGTTGTGCGTGGCCATCGGCACTTCGGAGAGGAACTTGTTGATCTTCTCGTCCTCTATTCCAAGATCCTGCATGACATAGATGGCCCTCTCCCTCATGATATCCTGTGCACAGGGGCAGGCAGTCATTCCGGTCACTTCTGCTCCGATGCTCTTTCTTACTATCGGGTCCCGGAATGTCCTCCTTGCTACCGCCCGGGCGTGGACCTTGACCACCTCGTGGCAACTCGTGTTCGAAACGGGCGTCTCCCGCTTGACCATGTACTGGCTCTTCATCAGGACTTCCGTACGGTCTGCGTATTCGTGCCTGTCAAGCAGTTTCCTGGCGACCACGCTGCAGAGGTTCTCGATCTCGCTGACTTCACCGTCGATGGCCTGCTGGAGCACCTCGTCGATGACTTCGAAGTTCCTGGAGAGGTTGGCCCCTTTCAGGCTGCCTGGAAGATCGACGAAGACGTCAAAGTTTGATATAAAGATGACAGGCCGTTTTCCTGGCCTTGACACCTCTACCAGTTTCTTGACATTCTTGACCCCCACCCTGGTAAGGTTGATGCGTACATCCGGCATCGTCGACTGTATATCAGGCAGTTCCCGCCTGCTTTCTGGAGTAGTAGAATTGGTAATAGTAATCTCTCCCAAAAGGTGGTTTGAATCGTTTCGTTTTCTTAATTTTTTTATAGAATATTTAAGAGCTCTGTTGCAGATAACTACTGGACCAAGCATGATAAAAAAATATTATGAATCAGATGCGGATCTGAATGTTTTCCAGGGGAAAAAGATCGCGGTTGTCGGCTACGGTTCACAGGGAAGAGGGCAGGCACTCAACCTGCGTGACAGCGGCCTCGATGTCGTTATCGGGCTCCGGCCGGGAAAGAGCTGGTCTGCAGCAAGCAGCGACGGGTTCAAGGTCTACCCGGTGAGCGAGGCCACAAAGATGGCAGATGTCGTCCAGATCCTGCTCCCTGACGAGAGCCAGGCGGCAGTCTACCGGAACGAGATCATGCCGAACCTCTCGGAGAATATGTGCCTGATGTTCTCCCATGGCTTCAACATCCACTTCGGACAGATCGCTCCTCCGCCAACCATCGACGTGATCATGGTCGCGCCAAAGGGACCGGGCCACATGGTGCGCAGGATGTACGAGGAAGGCAAGGGCGTCCCGGCCCTTATCGCAGTCCACCAGGACTGTACCGGCAATGCACATTCCATTGCCCTCGCGTATGCAAAAGGGATAGGCGCCACCCGCGCCGTCGTGCTGGAGACCTCATTCCGGGAGGAGACCGAGACCGATCTCTTCGGGGAACAGGCGGTACTCTGCGGAGGGGTTACATCCCTCGTCAAGGCAGGGTTCGAGACGCTGGTTGATGCGGGATATGCCCCCGAGATGGCCTACCTGGAGGTGCTCCATGAACTGAAGCTGATCGTTGACCTGATCTACGAAGGAGGCCTGTCAAACATGCGCAGGTCCATCAGCAACACCGCACAGTACGGGGATCTGACGAGGGGACCACGGGTCATCGGCCCCGAGACGTATCTTGCCATGCAGGAGATCCTTGGCGAGATCCAGAGTGGCGAGTTTGCCAGGGAATGGATGCTTGAGAACATGGTCAATCGCCCGGTCTTCAATGCCCTGACGAAAGCTGACGAAGAGCACCTGATCGAGGAAGTGGGCCTCGAAGTCAGGGATCTCATGCCCCAGTTTAAAAAGTAGGTATTCCCCTCATATCGTTTTTACCCGGAGAACATGGTCCGGGAGAGAGACGACAACGCGTGAGAGATCTCATCTGACGCGATGACGAACGTTTCGGTGCCGCACGTAATGTCGAGCCCGTCTCCGCCGCATGTTCCGATGATCCGGCAGGGAAGCCCGTGGAAGGCGGATTCATCATCAGATGCAATCAGGAACCGCCCATAGGTCTCTGAAAAGAGCTGCACGAGTACGTCACCTTCAAGTGCGATCCCGGCACCAATCCCGAGTGTGGCAAGGGCTGCAAGCAGTCCGCCATGGGAGATGTCGGTGGCATATATCTCCGGATTTTCCGTCACCAGATCCCTGATTCGGACGAGGTTTTCGGTACTGCCTTCCGGAGGAACCGGTCCGCCGCAGGAAGTCAGGGCGTCGAGCACGGAGCCGCCGAGATCTCCACCCGTCTCTCCAAGGAGTGCAAGTAAAAACCCGTCTTTCGGCATCGGGGTGCTGTACCGTGTCCCCTTTCCTATCATGCCGATAGAGGGTGTCGGTTTGATCTGGGTTCCCATCTCATCGCTCTCGTTGTAGAGTGAGACATTCCCTCCCACGACAGGGGTATGGAGTTTTCTGGCCATGTCCCCCATTCCGAGCACGGACTGTTCCAGTTGCCAGTAGATATCGGGATGAAGCGGGCTGGCAAAATTGAGGCAGTTTACGATGCAGAGTGGTGTTGCCCCGGCACAGGCAAGGTTGCATGCGTTCTCAAGGACCGTGTTTGCCGTACCGGTGTACGGCGAGAGGTGGATATGCCGGGGATTACAGCCGCAGGACAGGGCAAGTGTCTCTCCTTCAAGGCGTAGGAGGCCGGAGTCTCTCCCGATGGAGAGTGTTCTGATCTGGACGTCATGGTCGTACTGCTCGATTACCCACGATTTATCAGCGATCTCGGGATGCGAAAGCACACGGATCGCCAGATCCCTGATGCTCCCGGTGGGCTTTGCAAAAGGTCTCTCCAGCGAATAGGGCTCTGTCTTCCATTCACACAGGGGGGCCTGGCCACACAGGAAATCAATCGGGAGGTCACAGACAACCCTTCCGTGGAATGTCACCCGGTAACTGGGTTCGGCTATGACCTCACCGATATCACTCCACAGGAGATCGTATCTCTCCGAGATCTCTCCGATGAGCGCCACATCACCGGGATCCACTTCAAGGAGCATCCTCTCCTGGGATTCGGCCAGCATTATCTCGACCGGGTGCATGTTCCCTTCTCTCTGGTGCACGCGATCGGCATGGATCAGCCCTCCGAAGGTGCTGCACATCTCGCTCGAAGCACCGGCGAGACCTGCCGCACCCAGGTCGCGGCATGAGAGGACTTTCCCGGTGGCCGTCATCTCCAGTATGGCCTCGATGAGCAGCTTCCCGGTGAAAGGGTCGCCGATCTGAACGCTGGGCCGGTCCTCTGCCTCGGAATCCTCAGAGAGATCACGCGAGGCGAACGACGCGCCTCCAAGCCCGTCTCTCCCTGTTGATGCACCGACAAGGACGAGGTGGTTCCCCGGCTTCTTCACCCGTGCGGTGATATAGGAATCCGGCCGGACGATTCCCACGCAGACCACGTTGACCAGGGGATTTCCGTTGTACCCCTCATCAAATACCAGGTCCCCCCGGACGACAGGAACACCGATACAGTTACCATACCCGCCAATTCCCTCCACCACGTGCTCAAACAGGTACCTGTTCTTCTCCCTCTCAAGGGAGCCGAAATAGAGCGGGTCCATCAATGCGATGGGCCGTGCACCCATGGAGAGGACATCCCTCACGATCCCTCCGACACCGGTTGCCGCGCCGTCGTGCGGATCGACATAACTGGGATGGTTGTGGCTTTCCATGCTTACCGCGAGGGCAAGGTGATCATTGAACCGGACGATCGCCGCATCGTCGCCCGGCCCGAGGATCACATCCGGGCCTGATGTCGGGAGTGTTTTCAGGAGGTTCCTTGTGGAACGGTAACTGCAATGTTCGCTCCACAGATTCTCGAAACAGGCAATCTCCACGTCTGTGGGTTCACGTTGGAGTCTCTTCCTGATCAGGTCCAGGTCGCCAGCGGACAGCATGGGGAAATGTCTTGTCCCTGACTAAAAAAAACATCCGTGAACTGCCGGGGGGTGGCAGCTTTTAACCCGGCAATACATATATATACTCATGTCTGACCCTTACGAGGCCCTCTTGAAGAAGGCGTACGAGCAGGTCACCGAGCCGACTGAATCGGTGGGACGGTTCACGGTACCGGAAGCCAGGACCTACATAGAAGGCAAAACAACGGTCTTTGAAAATTTCTGTGAGATCGCCGATACACTGCGGAGAGACAGGGATCATTTCATGAAGTTTCTTCTCGGAGAACTGGGGACTGCAGGAAAGATCGACGGGAACAGGGCGATATTCAACGGAAAATTCGAGAACACGCTCATAAACAACCTGGTCAAGAGTTACGTGGATGACTATGTCATCTGTTCGGAATGCGGAAAACCGGATACCAGGCTCGTGAAAGATGACCGGGTGCTTCTCCTCAGGTGCGATGCATGTGGTGGGCACAGGCCGGTCAGGAAGAGGAAGGCCCGGACAGAACCCGTGACAGAAGAGCTCTCCGAGGGTGCGGTGATGGAGGTCGATATCCAGTCAGTGAGCAGGAGGGGTGACGGTGTTGCCCGTATCGGCCGTTATATCATGTATGTCAAGGGTGGAAAGCCGGGACAGAAGGTCAAGATCAGGATAACGCGTATATCGGGTTCCATCGCATTTACCGAGAGGGTCTAGAGATAATCCCGGTCAATACAGTCGGGATGACATAAAAAAGCGACCTTTTTTCAAACCTGCCCATCCTTTTTTCCGGGATTTGGTCCATTCCGGCAGAAAAATTACGAGCTGGAATTTTTACCCGGGTTTTTTGCAGGGATTTATATGGCTTTACTGAATGCCGGTTTTTCAGGATCCGGCCTCTTCGATCTGCTCTAAAAGTTCGTCGCAATATCCGGCGAGGCGCCGGCACGCCTCCGAGATGATCTTCAGGGGATCTTTCTTCCCGTTCGTGGTGACCAGCAGTTCAGGATCAGAGAACTGAAATTCTATAAGATATCGTGCGACGTCCACGTCCGGGTCTTTGAGGATCTCCTGTGTGAGAAGATTCATGAAGGTGTGTCCCTCCCCCTGAATCACAAGCCTTGCCTTATCTTCCTCAAGCTCGAGTACCTTGATATTCATTCACCAGACAATTGAGCGGTGAAAAACTATATAGATATGGATGCCACTATCCGGAGATGTCCGGATACCCTGATCAGCCAGTCCCAAAACAGAATGTTTCACCATCCTTTCCGGTGTTTGGGAGATCCCACGCGACGTGATGGCTCATGTGCACGCACCTGAATTCAGATGCCCCGATATGCCCCGCAACTTCGCATGCTTCACGGTAATTCATATGTTTCGGGATGTTGAACTGCGGGGGAACGAGGGCGTCGATGAAAAGGAGATCCACCCCTTTGAAGGCCTGAAGGCTGGCAGCCGGGATATCTGCCCGTGTGTCGGCGGTATATCCAATCCGGGTCTCTTTATCCGATATGATGACGCCACAGGTGTAGGCTGGAGGATGGTTCACCTCGACCAGTGTTATTGAAAGCCCGGAGATATCGAAGGAGTGGTACGGCTCCACGGGACATCGTCTGAACGGGAGAAATTTGAATATATTGCCGCAGTACGCGAGGACTTCCGGGACGGCATATACGTCGGGCAT
>DAWO01000054.1:12223-22387 GCA_002509485.1 Methanolinea sp. UBA477 | reverse complement strand
TCCCTGATGTTGTACAAGGAGCGAAGTCCGGAGTCTTTGCACGTGGTTGGTGCGGGCGTATTCACACTGCGGGCAGCTGCATCCGATCACGGGTGTCCCGGGGGCATCCCCCGTCCCAAGCAGCGTGAGTTTCATCTACAACCAGCTTGCGTGCCGGATCAGATCCCGGTTCTGCACCATCAGCATGCCTCTCCTGATGTCCGCATCATCGATGTATTCCCTGCCTTCCATGAGGGCAGAGAGAAGGGCTTCCTTTATCATGATACGCAGATCGGCGCCGGAAAAATTTTCGGTCTCTTCGGCAAGCACTCCGAAATCGCACCGGCAGTCGATGGAAGCAGTGATCTTTCCCAGGATTCTTCTCCTAATCTCCGTGTCGGGCAGACCGAAGAAGACGACCTCATCAAACCTCCTCCAGGCCGCTTCGTCAAGCAGCTGGGGATGGTTCGTGGCGCCGATAAGGAGAACTGCGTTCCTGACAAGGTTGATCTGGTCGATATTCTTCAGGAGCGAGTTGACCGCCCGTTTCATTGCCCCGTGATCATCGGCGACCCTGCTTTTCGCGACAAAATCGAACTCGTCGATAAATAATATGCACGGTGCTATCTTCTTGGCGAAGTCGAATATCCTGTCGATATTTTTCGAGGTCTCACCAAGATACTGGGAGGTGATCATGGAGAGGCGCACCTCGATTACGGGAAGGTGCAACTCGTGGGAGAGTGCAAGGGCAAGCGACGTCTTTCCCGTGCCCGGCGGGCCGACGAAGAGGAGCTTTCCGACTTCGTGGATCCTGTGTTTCAGGAGGACATCGCGATGATCCCTGGCGACTTTCACCTTCCGGATGACATTTTCCTGGTCCCCGGTGCATATCAGGTCATCCAGGTTCTGCTCGACCTCCTCGGGAGCGCTCACAATTATCAGGTCAAGTGCATTCTTCAGCCGTTCGTCGCCCGCAACAATGGACGATATCCTGCTGTCGAGGTAGACTCGTGTATCCTCGAAAGGAGGGTTTGCACCTTTTACGTCTTCGTAAGACACCTGCACTGAATCAAAATCACGGTAAAAAAATGCAAGTGTCGGATTCTTCTCTATCAGGTCCTTCCCTCCTTTTTTCAGAAACCACCTGGCGGCGGGCTCGAGCGTGGTGACATGGATCCGCTGGCCGAATTCCTCACAGGCGATAACGGGATTCGATTCCAGTTTCCGGCATGCATCCTTGATACCGATGGTCTTTCGTATCATGCCTTCGCTGACATAAAGAGGGCGTTTGAATTCCGCAGTACCGTTCACACCGAAGAGATCGCGGCATTCCGGGGTGAGGTCGTTGATCTCCAGGTCCAGGTAGCGGTTGTAAATCTCTGCGGTAAGAATTACCTCCAGAAGTTTCAGGGTCTCATCTTCTCCGGACATCTCTGTAACTTTTAGTATTTTCATTGAGATCCAATAAGTATATCCGTTCTAACGGGTTGTGACCTCGCAGCCGTCCGCTGTCACAATAAGGGTATGCTCATGCTGGGAGACACGCGATCCCGGCAGATCCGCAAGAACAGGATATCCCCTGATGAGATTGTTCCGAAGAAGCGCAGAAAGGGCGATGTCGGTCTTTTCAACAGGCAGCCACCGGCGGGCAAACGGCAGTCCGCGCCGGTTCCGTATCGATTCCATGACCCGCCGCGCAGAGGCGAGCCTGATCGGTTTTACATCTATCTGCTGAAAGATCTCGCAACGCGGCTTCTCACTGACCCGGCCTGCACCGGTGCTTGCAAACGGCTCGATTGCGAATGCCAGGCCTTCTTCGAGGACGGCACCCCCCTGGATGGAGATGTTTGGCACATTTGGCGGTTGATGAACGATGTATTGATCGAGAGCGTGCCCGGTCAGGTTTGAGATCGGCCGGAATCCACGCGTCTCGATCTCGTGCTGTATGGCGGTCCCCAGTTCACCGACCGTTATGCCGGGTCTCACAAGTTCGACAGCCCGATCCAGAGCCACCTTAGATGCTTCAACAAGCACTGGATTATCGCCCAGGTCGACGGTCGTCGCCGTATCGGCAATATACCCCTCGAGATGGACTCCAAGGTCCAGCTTGACAAGGTCACCGGTCTCGAACAGCCGTTCATCCCCCGCGGAGGCGGTGTCATGGGCTGCATCCTCGTTTCTGGATACATTGAGAGGAAATGCGACCCCTGCACCTTCCCTCTCGATCAGCTCCTCTATATATACAACCACATCCAGGAGGGGAACCCCGGGCCGGACCTTTGCAGTGCCCTTCCGGAGCACATCACCTGCTATCTTTCCTGCCTGCATATACAGGTCAAATATCTCATCGTTCATCTCTCCAAAAACCTACAATATGAGTTCTTTTGGAAAATGCGTAAAACAATCGAATCCGGTCCTTGTCACGGCACCAATATCCTCCAGGCGTATTCCCCCGAGATCGGGAAAATAGAGGCCGGGTTCATTGGTGATGACGTTGCCCACCGACAGCTCCCCGCCGCCCGGGCCGACAGAAGGACGTTCATGGACATCAAGGCCGACACCATGGCCGAGGTTGTGCACAAACCCTGTCTTGCCGGTGGGATACCCCTTTTCAGAAAAGAGATCAACCACTGCCTGGTGTACATCTGCCCCGGTCACCCCTGCCCTGATCGTGTGTGAAGCGAGTGTCTGGGCTTCCAGTACTGCCGCATACATCTCCATAATCTTCCTGGAGGGCTCGCCCTTGCAGACGGTGCGGGACATATCGGAATAGTATCCAGTATACTCGTCTCGTGGGAAGATATCGATGACTATCGGTTCGTCTTCCCGGAGGGGGCCCGATCCACGGGCATGGGGTATGCCACTCTCGCTCCCGCAGGAGACGATCGTATCCGATGGGATGCAACCCGATTCGAGGAGCGCAGCATGAATCGCCGCCCTGACATTCTCGGACGTGAGGGGACTGTTTTCCAGGTACAGCACGCCGTCCCTGGCCTTCGAGTTCCGGATAAGGGTGATTGCCCTGTCCATTGCAGACTCGGTGACTGCCTGGACTTTTTTGATGTATTCTATCTCTCTCTGTGTCTTCTTCGCCCTCATCTCCTCGATCGTCCCCCTGTCGACAACAACGGATCCATACCGTTCGAGCTCGCGTGCGAGAATAACGGGAAACCATGCAGGGACCAGGACGGCGCTGCCGGAAAGACCCGCAATCATGGCGGCCAGCGCTTTCCACCGGTCTTTCTCCGTCTTGAGGATATCAAGCAGTCCGGCTTCGGCCCTCGTCATGACGGCGCAGTCAGCCTCAGCCAGGGCTCGTGATAGTTCCATCTGGGATACGATGATGACTCCCCGCTCACCCCTCTTCCTGATATAGACTATCTGGTCTGCGGTGGTAAAACCGGTAATGTAGCGTACGTCGGCTGTATCCGACGAACCGAACATGACGAAGGAGTCCGCAGCGTTCTTCTCCAGGACCGCGTCCGGAATATCCATACAGAGACAATTGGTCAGAATACCACAAGTACTTTTATGATGAGGTTGACCTATGTGTAATGGATGAGGCAACCAGAGAACGATTCAAATGGAGATTCTACCGCCTGGCTGTCTTACTGAACCTGGTGATACTGCTCGTCGCCATCGGGTTTATTGCATTGTTCAAAGCGCCGGAGGGATATGCCGTTCCTCTTGCAGCCGCATTGTTTCTTTTGGCCGGTATCCTGGTGGTGTATTTTCGGGGGCAGTACCGGCTCACCAGATCCTGGCTTGAAGAGAACCAGGAGATTGCAGAGGGAGATGAAGAGGAGCGATCCGGATGATTGGGAAAGTCAAAGCGGAAATCGAACTCATGAAACGGCACATAGAGGTCATGCAGGCAGTAGTCTCCAGCCAGCCCATCGGCATCATGAAGCTCTCCGAGCTCCTTGACCAGCCGTTTCACCGAGTCAGGTACTCGCTCCGGGTGCTCGAGCATCTCGGCTACCTCACCGCATCCCCTTCCGGCGCGGTTACTACGAAAGCGGGTGAGGACCTCCTTGATGGGCTGGACGCCGAGCTTGACGAAATGATTACAATGCTCGAGACCATGAAACATCAGGGGTCATCAGGGCGGAGAGAAGGATAGATCAGGGTTGGATGGCCGGATCAAAAAAGCCACGGTATTCAACGGTATCTTTAAAAGCACTCACAAAGAATCTATGAAGGCATATTGGATTGCCGCCATAACTCAGTTGGTAGAGTGGCTGGCTGTTAACCAGCATGTCACAGGTTCGAGTCCTGTTGGCGGCGCTTCACCCGGGCCCGTAGCTTAGTCCGGTTAGAGCGCCCGGCTCATAACCGGGCGGTCATGCGTTCGAATCGCATCGGGCCCACTTCCATCGCTGTTCTCCCGGGTCAAAACGTTTGTATGCAAAAAGATGCAATGTCACCGTATGAAGTGCCCCGTCTGTGGTGAAGATTGCGTAAAGGATGCGCACGAGATCATCGGGATCCTCCCTACTGTCTTTTCCCGTTGTCCTGAGTGTCATTTCAGGATCCTTGACAAAAACACCCCCCTGCCCAACCGGTTCTACCAGACCCCTTGCACATGCGGAAAACGGTTCATCGACGAGGTATATGCCCACCTCTACGTAATATTCCTGGAAGAAGGGATATTTACCGGAGACGAACCCTTAAAAGCGGTTGGAACCCCTCTGATCCACCCCGGGTTTTTCATGAAGTTCCCTCCCTTTCTCCCCAGGGATTCGCTGGTTCTTCTCTCGGCGCACCCGACGAAAGAGGTCGCAGAGCGGATTATCAGGGATGTGCCGGAGATAAAAGGGGTGGTGAAGAGCGCCGACTTCGTCCCGGGGATCTCGGATCCCGACCTTGACGGGGTTCCCAACACGTACACGCTGCTTGCAGGATGTGACATCAGGGCAAACGTCTTTGAGACAAAGAAAGGTCGCCTCGTGCTGTACAAAGAGCAATCGACCATGCACATAGAATTTCCACGAAGGTTCAACCCAAAGATAGAGGCTGTTGAGAAGAGAATCGAGTCGTTTCAGCCCGAATATTTCGTGGATGCGTGCAGCGGAGTGGGGACCCTGGGACTTGCTGCTGCACGAATGGGTGTACCCCACGTAATCATGAATGATATCTGGTTTGCAGCGGCTTTCTGGACGGGATACAACCTGCAGGTCAACCGGGAATTTTTCAAGATCGATGATGCCACCATGTACTTCGATTACGGTGAACTGGAGAAGGAGCCTATTGTGAAGGAACCCCGGCTCGTCGCTGAAGCGACGGGGAGCCAGGAGATGAAAGTATTCCAGGGTGACTACAACCTTCTTCATACCGTTCTGCCTGATTCACGCGTTCTTGCAGTTATCGATCTCTATGAAAAATCGGACCTGACCGCCACGACAAAAATTTTGGGCCGATGGCGTGAACATGTCTCCGGCGAGGTATTTATCCCATAGGCTGTCCATATAGTATGGGGACTAGCCCGGGTGGTTCGGCGTCACCTGTTACCCGAGACCGTCGGTATGCGGGGGGCGAAGTTTGAGGAAGGTTGCAACGGATCGCCGGATCCCATGGTGTCCTGACGTTGAAACCTCGTCCCATGAGGTCGGTGTCCAGGGATCGAAGCCCCGGAGGGGGTGGAGACCTGTTATCGCGGGGAATGGCCCAGGCCCGGAAGGGAGCAGGCTTACCGTGAACATTCGGCGCCCATGGGGTCGCGGGGCGGAGGATGGGTGCCATGGGTATGGTGGGAACGTACAATCGACCGAGGACGTGTCCCCATACGAACCGGGCATATTATGGCCAAAGTCACTATTATCGGAGCGACCGGGCAGGTCGGAACGTACTCGGCCCATACCATATCGGCAATACCGCATGTCAGCGAAATACTTCTCTTCGGTAGAAAGGGAAGGGAAAACCTTCTGGCGGGGATAACACAGGATCTCGTGGACTCTTTTGCGGCGTGCGGAACCGGGATGGAACTAGGCTGGACCACGGATATGGAAGATATCGCCGAATCCGACATCGTGGTTCTGTCAGCAGGGATTCCCAGGAAACCGGGACAGGACCGGCTCGATCTCGCTATTGCAAATGCACGGATTGTGGCAGAGATCTCACGCCAGATCGCGGAGGTATCTCCGTCGTCGATGATCCTGGTCGTTACCAATCCTGTTGACGTGATGACATCTGTGGCGCTCCAGTATTCTGGAATGGACGGACAGCAGGTGTTCGGGCTTGGAACGCACCTGGACTCGATGCGCCTGAAATCACTGATCGCGTCGTATTTCAAGGTGCATGTAAGTGAAGTCCATACCCGGATAATCGGCGAGCATGGAGAGAGCATGGTTCCTCTCTGGTCGGCAACAACAATCGGGGGGATTCAGATCAGTAATCTGCCTGCATTTTCACGAATTCCTATCCAGGACATGGTTGAGATGGTCAGGACCGGAGGAGAAAATATCATCAGGAACAGGGGGGCCACGATATTTGGCCCGGGTGAGGCAATTGCAACACTGGTGAAAACCATTCTTGGCAATGAAAACCGCATCCTCACCGTATCGGCCTACGTGAAGAGCGAGGTTCATGATATAGGCGATGTATGTATCGGTGTCCCGGCAAGAATCAACCGGAGCGGTGTATTTCCTGTTCCTATCAAGATTGATCCCGTGGAAGTGAAGAGCTTTCGGGAATCGGTGGAGAAGATCCGCTCCATCACAGGTGAAGTTATCTCCATCCTGGAAAAGAACGGCATGCCTGTCGACATGCGGTAATCACGCTCGTTTGCAGGTTTCCCTTTTAAGCAGGTTTCCCTTTTAAAAAAAGTATCTGCCGGCCCTTCAGGTAAGGGTCAGCTCGACGATCTCGGCGCGTTCCACACCATCAATACTGTTGATGGCCTCTTCGACGGCATCGCTTGCCCCGCCGGCATCATCGACGACCACCGCCATCTTCAGGGCCTTCAGTCCAAAACCGATTGGTTCTTCCCTGACATCCTGTACACCGGCCACCTTCTCTTTGATCTTACCCGCCAGGTCATTCAGATCGACCTCGGGCGACTCGGGCATGATTTTGAGGATCAATGCCACGCTTCCCATTCAGGGTCCTCCAAAACCACATTTTGGGCAGGTGTAGGCGATACTCTGCTCCCTGCACCGGTAGCATCGTCTGATCTCGTATCCGCACTTCGGACACCCGAATTCTGTGGCTCCATCCGTAGCAAGCGGAGCATTGCATGATGTGCATTTTTTATTTGACATGTATCCACTCCTTGAGCGATTCCTTATATTCTCTCCCCGCAAGCACTTAAAAGCCAATGGTCGTACCTTTCACAGGAAGCCTTCGCACGGCTGATACGATACGTTCTTCATGTCTGCCGTTCACGACGAGGGCTTTTACTCTCTTCGAGATTACGTACGGTATGAAGGAAGGATCCACATCATCGGTGGAGATCGGGTAATCGATGGATTCGAGAAGGTTTCCGGCTGAATGGATGCCGTCCACATGCTTGAGAACGACGAGATCGAGGTGCAGTCTCCACGCAACCCAGGCCGCGATCGTATCTGAGGTGACCTCCCACGAGTGAGGGAGCGGGTCTTCGTTCTTCAGGACGCGATAGGGAAGCAATATGGAGAGTCTCTTCGGGACTTCAAGTGTGTCTGTTGTTGGAATATCGAATGAAGCCAGGTACCAGCCAAATTGTTCCATCCCGAGAATGGCCATCCAGTGGGCGGAGTCATCGGAGACAACCCGGCATCGCCTGGCCGTATCTGCGAATATCCCCCCGCCAGGGATGATAAGTGCGCGACACCCTTCGGAAACGAGGAGTTTTGTGATCTCTTCTGACCGCTCAAAGAGGCTCCCCCCTATCTTCAGAACAAGCGGCTCGGCCATACCATCCGGTTTGATTTCATCAGGTTAATTAGTTGGCTATTCCAGATATTTTCTGCATGCGTCTCCGCCTCTGTCTCATATTGCTGCTGTTTCTCGCATGGAACGCATCTGCGTGGCAGATCGTCGAATTCTGCCCGGACCCCTACCTCTCCGGGGATCCCGACGAATACATGGTTATTGAGGGATATGGCTGCACGGACGGGCTGGTCGTCACAGATGGCGAGGGGGGATTCCGGTTCCCGCCGGGCACGGTGCTTGAAGGACGAACGACTATAGCGCGAAACGGGGCGGCATTCTATACGATCCATGGCTACTACCCGGACTTCGAGTGGGAGTACTGCCACGTCTCTGTTCCTGATGTCCAGAGAAGCGGGAGGCTGCAACTTGCCAACAGCCAGGACGAGATCCAGCTCTTCGTATATACTACGCTTCTCCAGGAGATCGCGTGGCCCGGGGATGTGCATCCCCGCCAGGGACAGGTGCATTACATGGAAGGAGACGAATGGGACAGACGAATTCTTCTTCTCGGCCAGTCCCGCTTCAGCGAAGCAGAGTTCACGGGCATACCCGGGACAGCATTTGTCTCCCCGGATTGCTCGTATCCTGTCTTTGAAGAGGCTGTCAATTGCGCACAGGANNAGGGGTGTAAATGTGACTGTCCTCCTCGAAGGCGGCCCGGTGGGTGGTATTCCTGCGGAAGAGAGGACGGTGATCAGGAGGCTCTCGGAGAACGGGATACGTGTCCTCCAGATGTCGATAACAGATGATTTTCATGCACCCTATCGGTTCAATCATGCAAAATACATGGTGATAGACGGCTGCCGGGTACTCATCACCAGCGAGAATTTCAAGGAAAACGGGTTTCCAGACCCCGGGATCTCGGGTAACAGGGGGTGGGGTGTTTGCCTCGAGGATGAGGGCCTCGCTTCGTATTTTGCAGATATTTTTGAATATGACTGCAGTGGAGCCTGGATAGAAGAGGCGTCCGGCGCCGGGGGGGTAGTGGATGATCCGTACTTCAGGCAGTACGAGGTGGAGTTCGAACCGGTGGAGTTCACGTCTGCGCATGTGATTCCGGTGATCTCACCTGATACCAGCCACCTCGTGCGGGAGATGCTCGAGGGAGCCAATGAGAGCATCGCCATTGAAGAAGCATATATAGCGAACATCAGCCGCGACCAGTTGAACCCGTTTCTCGGGGCGGCGATCGATGCGTCACGACGCGGTGTCACCGTGAGGGTGCTCCTCGACTCATATTGGTACAACGTAGAAGGTGAATGCGACAACGACGAGATGGTAGGTTTTATTAATTCTCTTGCGGCGCGTGAGGGCATTCCGCTTGAAGCACGGTGCGCTGACCTAGATTTAAACAACCTGGAGAAGATCCATAACAAGGGGGTCATCGTCGATGGCCGAAGTGTACTCGTGAGCAGCATCAACTGGAACTTCAACTCTCCCAATTTCAACCGCGAGGTGGGGGTAATCATCACCGAGCCCCACACGGCAGCGTATTTTCTGTCGGCCTTCGATGACGACTGGAACGCAGCCTCGTGCCAGGATAGCGACAACTCTTTCGACTACCTGAAACTGGCTGTCACAGGTGTGGTGATTTTTGCCCTGGTTCTCCTGTACCTCCATCGCAGACGATAGATTAAGTTTCCGGCGTCTCCTTCACCACAGCGTATCGGAGTCGGGATGGGATGTCAGTGGCACCAGGAAAAGAGAAAGACGAATCAGCCCTCAACTCTTCTTGAGGGCGCATCTGCAGATATCGCATATCGTAATGGACGAATTCTCATCCCTTACGGCTATTGCCCAGCGATCTAATAAATGATTCAGTTCTTTGGAGATTTCAACACCGGAATCTCCTCTCTTTTTGTTGACATACTGTGAAATTGCGGCTCGTGTCACACCAAGACGTTTCGCAGCATCGCTCTGGGTCATGCCGTCTCTTTGAACAAGCCTGTACACCATTTCGGCCCGCATTGCAGGGAGGTACTTGCGGATCATGGTATCACATACCATGATATCGCAACCCCCTTCCCTCATGCAGTCACCATCTGCTGCTCCCTGTTCTGGTAGATAATCTGGCGTGCATCCCTGAAGTTGAATTTTTCAATGATGAGCTGGTTCTCCTTGAGTTTTTTTAATGCATATCGTACGGTCCGGGGGGCGAGATTGCTTTTTTTGACAATTTCCTTATGGGTCATCGCACCACCTTCGTCCAGCAACGCGAGGACGGTCTTTGATGATGGTGGAAGATTCACATCGGTCATACCATATTGTTAACAG
>DAWO01000054.1:0-12186 GCA_002509485.1 Methanolinea sp. UBA477 | reverse complement strand
ATACTCGATGATCTGGGTCGCGCGACATTTGCCACCGGGTTTTCTTCGGATTCGCCTGAAGGCTCACTGGTGGCGCACAGTGGAACCGTGGATCGCATGGACTCCACACGAACCGGGGGGCACCTTATCCTGGATGTTTCAGGAGTGCCGGTATTTATCCCGGAACAGGCAGCCCGGGAGATCAAAATAGTCACAGGTGACTCCGTTACGGTATATGGGACAGTCCGGATGTACCGGGGAGAAAAAGAGATCGTGGTGGAGTATGCGGATGATATCAGCACAATTTGATGATTCCGGGGCTTTTCGGGCCAAACGGCTGATATGGGGTTTTTCACCAGAACGCAATCTAGGATTCTGCCCTTTTTCCTGAACCAACAGGGTCTTTTTGATGGATAACCAGGTACTGGCATGATTTATTCTCGACACACCTCCTGACCATCTTCTCCCGTGGTGAGAGCGCACCGGACTTTCCGGTTTTCACCTCGATAAAGACAATCTTTTCCAGTTCGCCTTCGTCAAGGCCGTCAAAAACGATGAAATCGACCGGACTGCCCAGGAATCTCGCATCTTTCGGGTTATAACAGAAATCCGGGAAGAACGGGAGGAGGTGTTCTGTCACCCTGCCCTTTATCACGGCATGACTCTTTTCAACCGCATCACGGCGGATACTCTCTTCCTCCTTCTGAATCCATTCTTTTGCATAGATGGATGCCCGCCTTTCCGCTTCTGAATCGAGGTCTCTCTCTCTCCACTCCTGGTACAACGAATGTGCTTCTGTGTGCACCGCGTCTCTCAACTTCAGATATTTCAGGATGATGTATAAAAGCGCAATCAGGACGGCGAAAAGTGCCCATTCAGTCATTACATACCATGTGCGGCCGGAAAATTAATTATTCCCCTGTATCCCGGGCCGCATTCCCGTTCCCGCCTTTCCGGATAGCATCGATCGCCTTTTGTGCTGCTCTCCGGACATCCTCGGATTCATCATCGAGCGCCTGTTCAAGCGGCTGCACTGCTTCCTCCTTCCCGATGCGTCCGAGTGCCCAGGCAGCATGCTTTCTGACGGCCTTTTTTGTATCCTTCAAGGCTTCGAGGAGCGGCTCCAGTGCCCGGGGATCGGCGATCCGTCCAAGCCCGATCGCAGCACCGATCCGGAGCCATTTTTCACCTGATTTTAACGCCTTTATGAGTGGTTCGACGGCCCGCGTATCACCAATGGATCCGAGGGACTTGGCTGCGAGCCAGGCCACTTCGACAAACTCGTCAGAAAGAGCTTGAATGAGTGGTTCGACTGCCGATTCATCTCCGACATACCCAAGTCCTTCTGCAGCTTTCCAGCGGTAATCCAGGTATGGACTCTCTAAAAGTGAGATGAGGCCGTCGGCCTTCCTCTTACGGACTATCTCGGCTGTATAATCGTCGATATCCGAACTCTTCTCGCCGGCCATAGATATATCTGAATGGCAGATAAGCGAGGAGCCATGATAAGTTTTTTGTTTGGGTAATTTGCTGATTTGACCATTCGGGTCTCATCTCTCTGATGGAATGATATCAAGACCGATATCGAAATTCTCCACGCTGTGGGTGAGAGACCCCATGCTGATTATGTCGACTCCCGAGATGGCATATTGCAGGATATTTCCTTCATGAACTCCTCCTGAAACCTCGATTAAGACCCCGGCCCTGATCTCTTCCTCCTCGAGCACCAGGATTGTATCCCTGATCTTTCCGGGTCGCATATTGTCAAGAAGGAGGATGTCAGCCCCCGCCTTCGCCGCCCGGAGCGCCTCTTCCGGGCTCTCAACCTCGATCTCGATCTTTTGGTAGGGATTCGATCGCTTCGCCTTCCCGATGGCTTCCTCGATGCCCTGGAATGCGAGGTGATTGTCCTTGATCAGAACTCCGTCACTCAAACCGAGCCTGTGCCGTTCCCCTCCACCAAGTACCACGGCTTTCTTGTCAAGCAGCCGAAGACCCGGGGCAGTCTTCCTGGTCGAGGCGATCCTGCATGTGACTTTGTGCGATGAGAGGATGGCACGAATCTTCCTGGTCCGCGTGGCAATCCCGCTCATCCTCCCGATGATGTTTAATGCGGTTCGTTCAACGAGGAGCATCCCTGCTGCAGGTCCTTTCAGCAGGGCGACCCTGGAGCCGGAAGATACGTCCATCCCGTCGGAGACTTGCGGGATAACGTCTATGCCAAAATGAGAGAAGAGCAAGCTGGCCTCTTCCAATCCGGCTATCGTGCCATCCTGCCTGGCGACGAGCGCCCCCTGGCATGAATCGCTGCCCATCACGGATTCGGTGGTGATGTCCCCGTATGGTGCGTCCTCGTCGATGAATGCGAGAAGATACTCGAGTGTAACCATCCTGGAATCATCTCCCTATCTCGATCATTCGTTCAATCGCCTTCCTTGCCCTGTCCATCACTCCCCTGGAAAGTTCGATCCTGTACTGGTTCTTCTCGAGCGATGAGACGAGATCGTCAAGGGTCGTCTTCTTCATATCCTCGCAGATCGCCNNCCCTTCTCGGTGAAGATGTTCCAGACTTCAGCCTGCGGGGCGGCACTGACCATGCCTCCCGTGGACGCAATGATATCCGAGATCTTCTGGATCCCCGGGCGGCATTCAGGGTGGCAGATGATCATGCCGCCTCTTCTCCTGGCTTCCCGGACATCCTGTTCCGTGAAGAAATCATGGACGTAGCAGTGCCCTTCAGGGGGCACGGGAACGATCTTTTTTCCGGGAAGCTGGTCCTGGATGAAGGCCGCAAGGTTTGCATCGGGCCCGACAATCACTTCATCGGAGGAAAGCGACCGCACGACTTTCACCGCATTCGCCGAGGTGCACACGACATCGGCATACGCCTTCGACTCGGCGGTGCTGTTGATGTACAGGACAACAGGTGCACCGGGGTGCATCTCTTTTGCCTTCAGTATCGTCTCAGCGTCGAGATAGTTCGCCAGAGGGCAGGTCGCATCTTTGACAGGCAGAAGGACCGTCTTTTCGGGACAGAGTATCTTTGCCGTTTCAGCCATGAAATCCACCCCGCAGAAGACAATCGTGTGTGCGTCGGTCTCTTTTGCCTGTATGGAAAGTTCCAGGCTGTCCCCCACAAAATCCGCGACGTCCTGAATTTCGGGCAACTGGTAGTTATGGGCGAGAATTACCGCATCTCTCTGCTTTTTGAGTGCGTCGATGGTGACCTTTCGATTCATGTACCCACCACCAGGGGGTTGTCAAGGTTTTTGAGAAGCGTGAGGATGGAGAGTGCCGCAAGGTAGCTTGTGGCAGGGTTCTTGGGACTCTGGACATTGTTTATTTTGATGTATATCTCTCCGAAATCTCCTTCACAGAAGATCTCGTGTACGTTCCGGTCGACACCAGGATCCGCGTACAGTTCCACATCCGCCTCCCTGCCCGTCGCAAGGCTGAGAGCGACAGATACGTTGACATTTCTCGGGAATTCCTTGATGCATTCGTTTGCTTTGCCCTGGAAGATGAGTCTCCGTTCATCGCAGTGAATTCCCAGGGATACGGGATTCTTGGTCGTTCTGAGGAGCAGCTTGTGGATAGGACTGATCCGGCCGACTTTCAGATTATCCAGCCCGGTTATAGCTCCACTCGGTATGTAGATCTTTCTGTTTGCCGCCCTGGCGGTCTCGGTCAGGCAGTCCCTGAATGCTGGATCGGAGAAGGCTCCAACACTGAGAACGATGAGATGTTTTCCATTCAACAAGACCTGTTTTCCAAAGAGCCTGACGGCCTTGACCGATGCAGCCTCCACAACGTAATCGAAATCCTCTTTGATGAACCGCTCAAACTCTCTGCAGGCAATGCCCCCGCATGTGATAGCCATATCATCGGCTTTCTGGAAGACCCTGTCATAAAGGGCAATTATCTCGATATTTTCCCTGTATTGCCCGATGATATGGCCGATATTCCCGCAGCCGAGCAGCCCGATCCGTACCATCACTATCAGATAGACGATACCACTGGTTAAGCATTTTCATTCCGGGAAAAAATGCGTCGTTTCTCGACGATCTTCTCTGGCAATCAGGTGATTGTGGTGCAAGGTGTCGGTTTGGCAGGGATTATTAGGATATACCGTCCCATAGCATGTGAAAAGATGCACCCGGAAGATGACGGTACACCCCGGATGCGGCCAATCGCTTCAGCTCTTGACGGGCTCCTGAACCGAACCGTGCACGTGATGACGTTTGGTTGCACGTACAACTCGGGAGACAGCCTCAAGCTGAAGGAGATCCTGAAGGCACAGGGATGCAGATTGGTCGATACGCCCGGAGAGGCGGAAGCGGTGGTCGTGAACACATGTACCGTGGTCGGATCCACGGAAAGGCGAATGTTGCGGGTGCTCTCCAGCCTGAGAGAGAAGGAGCTGTACGTAACCGGGTGTATGCCGATTGTCCAGCATGACGAGATCTTTCGCGTCTGTTCTCCACGGATTATCCGGCCTGAGGAGATCAGGGAACACTACAGGCGCGTTGGGACCGTGGAGCCCTGCGGAGTGGGGATACTCCAGGTTGCAAGCGGGTGCCTCGGGTCATGCACGTATTGCATCACCAGGAAGGCACGAGGGCGGTTGAAGAGTGTTTCCGTTCCCGGGATCCTGGCGGAGGCAGAAACGATGGTCGATGCAGGTGCAAAGGAGCTGCAGTTGACCGGCCAGGACGTGAGCGCGTGGGGATACGATATCGGGATGAATCTCTCCGACCTTATTGTCGCTCTCGGACAGATACCCGGGAGGTTCTGCATCCGTACCGGAATGATGAACCCGTCCACGCTCCTGCCAATACGAAAGCCCGTGATCCGGGCCTTTGCCTCTCCGGGGATCTTCCGTTTCATTCACATCCCGATCCAGTCCGGATCGGACGAGGTACTGAACGCGATGGGAAGGAAGTATACCGTGGGCGACGCGGTCCGGATCGTCGATTCATTCAGGGCGAAGTATCCGGAGATCTTCTTCGCCACCGATATCATCGTGGGATTTCCGGGCGAGACAGATTCCCAGTTCGAGGAATCTGTCGACCTCGTCACCCGGTTAAAACCGAACAAAGTCAACATAACCCGGTATTCACGACGTCCCCACACCCGCATGGCAGGCAGTCGGGATACCCTGGATGCCATAAAAAAAGATCGTTCGAGGGCGCTCCTGCGGCATGCAGAGGCGATCTACCGCGGGATAAACGCCCGCTTCATCGGAGAGAAGATGAGGATACTCGTTACCGAAAAGGTCAAAGACGGATCCGTCATCTCCCGCACTCCTGCGTACCACAACGTGGTCATTCAAAAAGATCTTCCGATAGGATACGAGGGGCATGCGGTTATCCTCGAGGACAGGATGTACTATCTTCTCGGATCACTCTGCTAAAACCTCTTCCTGTTGATTTTTCCCGGAACTACTTCGTGTATCTTCTGATGGCAACGGATCCCTCTCTCCGTGTTTAATATATCGCAATATGTGGTTTATACAGCAAATCTGACCGTTGGGCGGAAAGATTATGGAGCTTGCATATCCATTTACACTCATAGCGAGGGAGTGAAAAGATATGGATGAAATAGAAACCGGTTTTCGGAAGATCCTCGAGAAAATCGATGTATTAAAGGAGAAAAAAGGCACTTTCTCTGAAGAGGTACTGGAGAACGATGCCGCCCTGCTCTCCAGGATGGCGGAGTCGACGAAAGAGATCATCGAGAAAGTCGGTCTCAATATGCTGGAGAAGGGAAAGATCGACAGCAAGGGGGAACTCTATGATACCCTGTTCACCCAGAAGAAGATGATAATCCTTGGCAAGGCCGATCCCATCGAGTTCAGACCCGACGATAACGAGAAGAAGGTCGACGACCAGTTCTGTGCTCTTTCGGAAGATGGCACCTTTTACGAGGTCATGTACAGCTCGGACGGATTCATCGTTGATTCCTACCAGAACGAGATTACGCCAAGGGAAGCACTGGATATCTACGGGTACGACGTGATGTTCATGCTCTACCGGGCAATGCATGACTACCTCAAGGGGCAGGAGGCACTCGTCGAGGCGCTCGGAGTTACGATCGAGTATCTCTTTCCCGAGAAAAAGTGAAGCGAAGAACGAAAAAAAATCCCCGATTTATTTTTATTTCCATTTGAAGAGCGGGAAGACCGGCTTGAGCAGATCATCATCGTCACCGCCCAGTGCTGACAGCGTGTAGGAATCGGAATACGCCACGCCACGGTCGTTTGTATATTGGACCACTACTTTAACGTCCTCCACCATCTTATCGAGGGTAAACTGCGTCTTTTCATCCACAACGAGTTTTGGAATGGTAAATTCCAGGTCCAGCGGAACAAGGGCCACACGAATCGAGTAGGCCGTGGCATTCCCCCTGTTTACAACCCAGATACCCTTGGCGTCTTCCTGGAGAAATGCCGAGATGTTGGGCAGGTCCGATGAGTCTGCCATAATACGGAGCGACATGAAGATGGCTGCCAGGATAACCAGGGCAATCAGGCCAATGAAGAGATCGACGAACGCCGCAATAAGGATACATATCACGAATCCGGCAATAAGGAGCGTTTTCCTGGAATTAGCCATCATACCTCAAACCTTTTTTCATCTGATAAAATGGAAGATGGGCCCGATGAGATTCGAACTCATGACCTCCCGGTTATCAGCCGGGCGCACCACCGAGCTATGCTACGGGCCCTCAACGCTGCCGTATTAGTTAATCCACCAGACCTTTTATAAGTTTTGAAACGTGAGCCGAACCAGAATATTATAACCAGATATGAGACTATCTTGTTAGAAGTATTTTCAGGTGGGGAACGATGAGCAAGCAGTATCTTCTCGGGAACGAGGCCATCGCTCACGGATGTCTGGAATCTCCGGTTGATTTCGTGAGTGGATACCCAGGTACCCCCTCTTCAGAGGTGATCGATATACTCAGGGTGCAGGGGGAAAGAGGGTACCATGTCGAATGGTCTGTCAATGAAAAAGTGGCACTGGAGAACGCATTGGCGGCAGCATGGTGCGGAGTCAGGGCACTCTGCACGATGAAACATGTCGGGTTGAACGTCGCCGCCGATCCGCTGATGACAAGCGCATACACGGGTGTCACCGGGGGACTCGTGATCATGAGTGCCGATGACCCGTATGCCCACAGTTCACAGAACGAACAGGATACACGATGCTATGCCGCTTTCGCCCGGATCCCCTGTCTTGATCCCTCGACCATACAGGAAGCCCATGACATGGTGAGGGATGCATTCGCCCTCTCCGAAGAGTTCGGGCTCCCGGTTCTCTTCCGCCCCACGACGAGGATCTGCCATTCCAAGGGGGATGTAACCCTTGGGGACGTGAAGGCCAGCACACGGGTGGGCAGGTTTGTAAAGGACCCCCGGCAGTACGTGGTCATCCCTGCCCACACACGGATACTCCATAAAAAACTAAATGAAAAGCAGCCCGGAATAAAGAGACGCCTGGCAGAATCCGGGTACAATACCTGCAGCGTAAAAGGCAGGGATGCGGTCATCGCGAGTGGGATCTCTGCGACATATGTCCAGGAGTTGCTTCCCGACGATGTCTCTTTCATGAAGATCGGGGCATACCCGATCGATGAAGCGTGGCTCGAGGAGTTCGTCCGCCGGCATGAGAAGGTCCTGGTCATAGAGGAACTTGCCCCGGTGGTTGAAGAGGTTGTACGGCAGGTCGCCGGGTGTGTCACGGTCCACGGAAAAAAAGACGGGCATTCTCCATACGAAGGCGAACTCTCCCCCAGAGCCGTCGCGAAGATCATGGAGTCGGCAGGAATACGTCCAAAAATACAATTTGTCGACGCAGATCCGTTGCCGGACATACCGCCGCGTCCACCCATCATGTGTGCGGGCTGCCCGCACAGGCCGGTATTCCATGCCATGAGAAAGGTCTTTCGCGACGGGATCTATCCAAGCGATATCGGGTGCTATACGCTGGGTCTGCAGCTCGGTGCAGTGGATACCGCCATCTGCATGGGGGCATCTGTTACGGTTGGGAGCGGGATCTACCATTCGGGTGAAGAGTCAGATATCGTATCGACGATTGGAGACTCCACGTTTCTTCATACGGGCATACCCGGGCTTTTGAATGCCGTCTACAACGGCGCCGAGATGATACTGGTCATCCTCGATAACCGGACTACCGGGATGACAGGACATCAGCCGAATCCTGCTACCGGAGTGACTGCTACGGGAGAGGCTACGATCCCGGTCTCGCTCGAGGCGATATGCCGCGCCTGCGGGGTGCATTTCGTGGAGACCGTGGACAGTTATGACCTGGTAGGTCTTGAGACGGCGATGAAGGATGCGAAAGCCCGGCCTGGAGTGAAGGTGATAATCGCCAGGCAGCCCTGTGTGATCACCGCGAGAAGGGCCGGGATCAAGCGGGGCAGGTACCGGGTCGATCCTGATCTGTGCACCGGCTGCGGCCTGTGTGTCAAATTCGGATGCCCTGCTATCGAGATTGCGGGTGAGAAGCCGCATATCAGTGATCTCTGCAGCGGGTGCGGAGTATGTGCCCAGATCTGTCCTTTCGGGGCGATCGCAAAGGAGGGCCGGAGATGAGCCCCGGGTATGATGTCCTTGTCGTGGGGATTGGAGGGCAGGGCACGATCCTGGCATCGAACGTCCTTGGCGAGGCGTGTCTCATCGAAGGGAGGCCGGTGAAGGGAGCGGAGACTCATGGCATGGCACAGAGGGGTGGATCGGTTGAGAGCCACATCAGGATCGATGGAGAGTATGGGCCCCTGATCACCCCCGGAACGGCCGACATCATCATATCCTTCGACCTGCTGGAAGCCCTCCGGTACAAGCACTACGTCAGGCCAGGTGGAAAGATCGTTGCAAACAGGCATTTCGTGGTGCCGACATCGGTCTTTGTCCAGGGTGCCGCTGCCCCCACGGAAGAGGAGATACGTGCCCGTCTCGGAGATGTCGGGCTCTGTCTCCTCGATGCGGAAGCCATGGCAGCAGAGGCGGGAAGCCCGCTTGCAGCAAACATCGTGATGCTCGGTGCGGCATCGCATTTCCTGCCGCTCTCCCCGGATTCACTCAGGAAGGCGGTCGAAAAACTCGTCCCACAAAAAACCATCGAGATAAACAGGAAAGCATTTGACCTTGGCCGGGAAGCAGGGGCAGGATGCCGGGAATAAGGGATGACCCTCTCCCGGCATATCCTTGAACCGTTCGAGGCCGATTCCATAGTTCTCGGGGACGCGCTGGAACTCCTTCCAAGGGTCCCTTCCAAAACGGTCGATCTCATCGTGACCGATCCTCCCTTTGCGATCGATTTCCGTGCGCAGAAGATGAACTATAACCGGACCGGTGCGAACGTGCTCGAGGGCTACCGGGAGGTGGACGGCCGGGATTACGCGGAATTCTCGATACGGTGGATGGAGGAGGCGTACCGAATACTTGCGCCGTCCGGGAGCATGTATGTATTCTCAGGATGGAACCGGCTCAAAGATGTGCTTTCTGCCGTTGATGATGCGGGTTTTTCCACCATCAACCATATCATCTGGAAGTACCAGTTCGGGGTATTCACGAGGAAGAAGTACGTGACGAGCCACTATCACATCATCTTTGCAGTCAAGAACCCGGGCAGCTACACCTTCAACAAGGTCGAGCATTACCCCGAGGATGTCTGGACCATCAAACGGGAGTACTGGAAGGGCCGGAAGAAGACTCCCACCAAGCTCCCCTCCGATCTGGTCAGGAAGATACTCAGCTTCTCGAGCAATCCGGGAGACCTTGTGCTTGACCCGTTCCTCGGATCGGGTACCGTCGCGGTGGTGAGCAAGGAGATGGATCGCCGTTTCCTCGGCTTCGAACTCGTCAGTGATTATTACGAATTCGCACGGGAGCGGCTTGATCTGGCGTCATGCACCGGACAGGCATGAACCCGCGAGATGGATCTGCATGGTCCGGCGTGAGGAACGCGAATGAGTGATAAAAACAGGGGATGAAGTCCTCTACACACGTTGACGTTGATTTCTGTGGAGAAGGGTGAGCCAGGCAAAAAAACCACGCATTTTTTGGCTAAATGACGGAATCGCTGGTATAAACAACACAAGTTCCGGTTTCATCGTTGCGAATAAATCCCGGATTCACACGGGACGCTGAGGGGGAGATTTGAACTCCCGAGGGGCAAATGCCCCACAGGCTTTCCAGGCCTGCGCCCTACCGCTAGACTACCTCAGCAAAAAATTGCAGTATCATCATTGGACTCCCGTTTTTTTAAGGCTATCCCCGGGTGGAGGGAGGGGGTACGCAGCGCTGGAAGAAGAATCTGTCAGGTCCGGCGTTTCCAGCCACGGGGATAGGTCCCCGGCGCCATGAAAACTGTGCGTGGTGCTATGACGAGGCCATGCTCCCCGGGTGCGGTCTTCTCCGAGGAGACCAGCGCCTCTCCAAGACAGATGAGCTCGCCTTTGCCTGTCCAGACGGTGACGAGTTCGCCTCTCCGAAAAGAGGGCGACCTGAGAATTCCCACGCCGGAGAGCGCCGCTCCATGGCAGAGTGCGTCCACGGCGCTGTCCCTGACCACGACTCCCGCCTCCCCGCCGACCGCATGTTCCAGGGGAAGAAGCATCCGTTCAAGTTCACTCCGGTCCCCCTGCTCCGCGAGGACACAGGCATCCACGAGATCCTGCAGGGTGTGGGCCATCCGCTCATCGAACCTTCCTGACCGTGTTCTCCGGAGTTCCTGCATGTGGGCGCCACACCCCAGGTAGAGCCCGAGGTGGTGACAGAGAGTGCGGATGTATGTCCCGGCGTCACAGACAACCCTGAAGAGGACGAGGCGATCCTCTACGCCGAGCACCTCCAGTTCCCTGATGGTCCGTATCCGCAGGTTCCTGGCGACCGCACTCTTCCGGGGGGGCCGCTGGTAGATACGCCCGGTGAACTCGCCGAATGCGTCGGCGATCCCTTTGGAGCCTGCCTTTCCGTGGAGTCTCATCAGGCACACGTACTCTTTCTCCTCTTTCAGGAGAAGTGGTGCAAGCCGCACGGCTCTCCCCGTCATGACAGCAAGCACACCCGATACGGCGGGATCGAGGGTGCCGGCATGCCCTACGTCGGCCCCAAGGATCTCTCCTGCCCAGGCGGTCACCTGGTGGCTGGACGGCCCCCTGGGCTTATCGATGATCACGATCCGGTCCCCGGTACCGGCAGGGGATTTCATGGCTCTCCACGGCCGGCTAAGCCGCTCTCCCGCATATAGCGATCAAGCGCCTGCAGTGTTCCGACGAGTGACCCGTTCCCTGTCACGTGGGGCGAAAAGCCCCCCTTCCCCATCTCTTCGGCCGTGATATCTCCTATTGCAACAAGGATAATCCCCGGCACCTTCTCCCAGATCGCGGACCGGAACGAGAAGGCGGAGGTGAAGAGCAGGGCATCGGCCCCTTCGATCTCGAGAGGTTCGTTGGTCGGCGCCAGGGAATAGCACCGGATCTCCATGGGTATTCCCCCTGCACCTGCAATTGAAGCCATAAGGGCATCATTCGGGACATCTGCACGCGGGATTCCGATCCTCTTCCCCTCGATCCACGCACCCAGGTACGGTACAAAAGCCCTGGAATAATAGTGTGGGAGGACCTCGCACGGGATGCCCCGGGATTTCAGTATGCCTGCCGTCTGGGGGCCGATTGCCACGACACGCGGCCACGTCTCAAGCAGGGGAGCAATGATCTTTGCCGGGAGGGCACTGGTGAAAAAGATGCAGTCATATCTGCCGGCATTCACTTCACGGACAAACTCTTCGATACGGTCCTCGTGTACCTGTGCCTCGAGTGGGGAGACCGTGTAACAGGTATGTCCGAACTCCGCGCAGCGGCGTGAATCATCGGTATCTTTTCCCCGCAGCCGGGTGATGGCGATCTTCATGTCTCTCTCATACCTGTAAGGAGAGAGAATATTTGTTTCGGTTGCTTTATGAGCATTGTCCCCCGAAATTTCCAAAAGATGTTCGGGATCGTGATCGGGACGGTTGCCGGGGTGGCAATCGGGTTGGCAAGCGGCCTTTTGCCGGGTATTCATGTCAATACCATGGCCGGAGTTCTCCTCACGTTCCAGGTGGCCCTTCTTCCAGTTCTCGGGCCGGAGACGCTCGCATTCACGCTCTTTGCCGCGCTCATCACACATACGTTCCTTGA
>DAWO01000053.1 GCA_002509485.1 Methanolinea sp. UBA477 | reverse complement strand
AAATCCCCTTTCCTGCAACATCTGCAATGACGAAGCCGGTTCGCTGCTCACCAAGCGGGATAAAATCGTAAAAGTCGCCGCCTACTTCCATCGCCGGAACATTTTCCGCAGCAATCTCGTAGTTCGTGAGCACGGGAAGAGTTCGGGGAAGGAAGGTCCTCTGTATCTCGGATGCGATACGAAGTTCGGCCTTCTCCCGTTCAAGTTCACCGCTTATATCCCGGATCTCCGAGACCATGGTGTTTATGGCACTCTCAAGCCGTCTGAATTCAGGATTGGGCATGCTCCGGATGGTATGATCCAGGTTGCCCATGGCGATCTCTTCCACATCCTCCACTATCTCGCCGATTGGGGTTGTGAGATACCGTGTCACGGAATAGGTGACTGCGATGCCCATTATGATCGTTATCGTTGCAATCAGGAGGTAAAAGAGGAGTATCTGTTGGAGTTGTTCGCGGAGGAGTGTACTGGAATAGGTGATCTCTGCCACGAGGCTCATATCAGATGCGGATTCCTCGCTTTTCAAGTCAACGAAGAGATACTTCAACACGGTGTTGTTGAGCGGATCCGGCCGTGTCACACTCTTTTGCAACAGGAAGACCTCGTCGAGAAGGGTGTGGTTGACGTTACTGGCCTGGACTGCACCCTGCTCAAGGAGGAGATTGCGGTTGATGTCAAATATCCGTATGCTCTGGATATTTGGGTTGAGTTCCGCGATCCTCTGCGCTGCGTCAACGTACGAAAGGCCGGATCGCTCTGTCTCGAAACTGTCGGCCACCAGCCCCATCTCAAGCAGGTACCTGTGGTCAGGACTCGGCATAAACGCAAATTTCCTCAGTTTCCCTGTGACCGTTCCGGAACTCGTATTCTCGACGGAACGCACAACCCTGTCGGCGGCAAAACCCTCACCGAGCCTGATCTCTGTAATTGAATCATAAAATCCCGGATAATTCCTGAAATCGAGGTACATCACGTCGGGAACGGTCGATGCGATGATGACCCCCGATTCATTGATCATATAGAGATCGATCTCCCCGTCCATCTCCCGGGAGACGAGGGACTTTAATGCCTGAAGGTCCATCCTGCCCGGATCTCCACCAGCCTCCCGGTACCCTGCGAGGAAGATGGAAAAAGCTTCCTCCATCTTCGAATTCAGGGAGTCATCGAACAATTTCAGTCCACGATCGACAAGTGACAATGACTCGGCGAGGTTCATCTCGCCGAACTCTTCCAGTCTCCTGTCCTGGCGGATGATCTCGTCTTTTGCCTGGATATATGTAAACGTAAGGAGAAACCCGATCACGATGAGAATGATCAGGCTGATGGATACGATCAAAGTCTGGCGCAGGGTGAGTCTCGGTATGGAAATCATCGGGCAGTCCGGATCCTATGGGAGACGGTCGATGAACCGTATCCTGGGACCAGTACTTTTTGTCTGGATCGCATACAATACTTTTCCCGGATTGCGTGCGGGCCGATGGCAGAATCCCAACTTTCCTGGTCAATTCTCTGGTTTTTCGCTCGCAAGCATTTTTCTCGATTGACGTGGAAAATAATACTCGAGGAAGGAACAGCTGATGGAGTACCGTTTTGCCAGGAGGATGAAGCATGCCCCGAAATCGTTCCTCGAAGAGCTCTTCAGGGTGTCACGGGATCCGGAGATCATATCATTCGCAGGGGGCCTTCCCGCCTCTGACCTGATAGATGTGGAAGGCATCTCACGTGCGGCAGGGGATGTCCTTGAAGAGGGTGGGCACGAAGCTCTTCAGTACAGCACGACTGACGGGTACCTCCCGCTCCGCGAATATATTGCCTCGAGGTACCGCAAGAGGTATAACATCCCGGCGGATGCTTCAGAGATCCAGATCGTCAACGGATCACAGCAGTGCCTGGATCTTACGGCAAAGATCTTTTTAGATCCCGGGGACGGTATTGGAATCGAACGGCCTGGCTATCTCGGGGCAGCAGAAGCCTTCTCCCTGTACGAACCGGAATTTTATCCGGTAAGCCTTGGCGAGGACGGACCAGACACCGAGGAGTTCTCGGTGATGATTCGGAATTTTTCCCCCAAGTTCTTCTATGGGATACCTAACTCCCAGAATCCGTCCGGGGTGAGCTATTCATACGAGACAAGGAAAGAAGTGGCCGAATGTCTCGATGACTCCGATACCGTCTTTTACGAAGATGACGCCTTCGGCGAGTTGTTCTTTGATGGAAAGCCCCGCCCACCGGTGAAGAAGTACCTTCCCCGGCAGACCATCATGAGCGGATCGTTTTCGAAGATAATATCCCCGGGTCTGCGGATTGGATGGCTGTTTGCTCCTGCAGGCATATTAAAGGAATTCAACGTTGCAAAACAGGCCGCAGACCTCCATTCCAATCTCCTCTCCCAGAAGATACTGTCAAGGTACCTGGAGCGGACCGATATCGACTCACACCTTCGTGCAATCTGCAGGAGGTACGGTGAAAACTGCCGCCTGATGGGCGACCTCCTTGACGATCTCATTCCCCCCACGATGTCTCATACCCGCCCGCAGGGAGGGATGTTCATGATGGCCACGTTACCACCGAAGATGTCATCGATGAAGGTTTTTTCCGAGGGAGTAAAAGAGAAGGTCGCGGTCCTTCCAGGCATTCCATTCTACGTGAATGGAGGGGGGAGCAATACAGTCAGGCTGAACTTTTCAAGTGCCAGCCAGAATCAGATCCGGGAAGGCCTGGAAAGGCTCTCGAAGGTCATCAGCAGGCTGGTGTAATTCGTGTGGGGAAAACGGTCTCAAAAATTACCGGCGATTCTCCCGGAAACCGTTTTTACCGGTATTAACGCGGAAAAACAGTAGAAGAACGCTTCATTGCCTGTATCTCTTCGTCAGACAGGCCATACAGACGCGATACGATTGTATCAATCTCCTGGTCGATCTCCTGAGCCTGTGCACGAATCTCCCCGACTCTTTCGTGATCATGCCCGAGTGCACCGTTTAAGAAGAGTAACTGTCTCACATCCGCGACAATGCGGTCATAGAGCGTATGCTCATCACGGTCACCCAGATCGACCACGTGGACTGGCAGAGCACGGATAAGCGAGAGAATATCTCTATCCGGGTGGTGCGATCGGAGCCGGTTCAGGTAGAATGACAAGATCCGGGAGTTGAGAACCGCGAGAAGGAAGAGATCATCTCCCGGAATCACAATCACCCGCGGACCGGCGAGAAACCCGCCCTCATCAATCGTGCAGGAGATGCCACGCTGTCTGGCACTGACGAAGAGTTTCGGGCCATGAACCGGGTTGTAATCCAACCCGGTCTCCTGGTCAGAACTGCCAGGTACCGGCTTGGCCGGTAGAAACCGATCGGCTGTCAGGGTGCCGTACCGGGATATGGATTCTCCTGATACGAATGGATGGAGCAGGATCGTCTCCCGGGGATGCCTCATCTGCAGAATTCCAACATCCCCTCGCGAGAGGAGTGCATCGTAGTGTTCATCTGTGAGTTCTCCGGAAAAGATCCGGCCCATGACATATTCATCGAGCGAGGGCCGGCCGCCCCGGATCTTTCTCTCGAGCCTTGCAATGCGCATGTCGATCAATGACCAGCCACCTGGACCGAGTTTATCCTGTGGCAGGGTGAATGTCCCCGAATGTATGGACTGATCGAGGCTTTCGTATGGTGAAGCAAGCACCCGTGCAATCCGGGTTTCCCTTCCGGGAGGCATCGGCGAGGCTGCGATGATGGAATACTGAGGATTCCTGTTCGGCTTTTCCAAACGAAACGAGATACCAATGATGGAATGGATCCGGTTTTTCGAGAGGAGGGACCGTGTAGAACGAAAGGAATCCGAGCGAAGCCACTCTCCCGGAAGGACTGCAATCAAGGCCCCTCCGGGAGAGAGAAGTTCAAACGATCGCTCGATCAGGCACGATGCCGGGCAGGCTTTCCTGTGGAATGTATCATACCGTGTGTGGAGATAATGGCGATCTTCTCCTGGTATTCGCGATCCAGATACGTTGAAAAAACCGGTTATTACGTTAACATCCCTCATGCAAGCCATATTATCGGGAAAACCCCGCATTACGGGATTGTCCTTCAGGCCAGGAGGAGACTGTCGGGGAAATTTCCATCCAACCACTCTGCCAAAATCGTCTCCAATCAGTACATCGCCTGTTACTATATTATTCTGGAGCGTTTTTGCCAGATCTCCGGATATTTTAGTCCAATCCGCCTTCTGCGTAATTTCCCGCAATACCAGGGCAAGCATACACCGGCATACATCGACAGCAACGGGATCGGGATCGGCACCTTTCAGTATCCCGGCAATGTCCAGAGCCTCATTCCCTGAAAGGTTTCGGTCGGCAAGGGCCAGATCCGGTCTGCAGGGAATTATCAATTCGCTGGATACAGGAGTCCCTCCAGATCTTTCAGACTCTCCCGACTCTCCCGGCACCGGGCATGAGAGGAGTATCGGAGGGAGACGGCTCAGGAAGAGACCGCACCCACATGCGGGATCAAGTATTGCCCCGTGTTCATCGGGACGGGAACCTTTCCACCCGGCTACCTGGCCAAGGCAGTAATCGACAACACTATCAGGAGGAAGGCTCAATCCCGCCATGTCAGCCCGCGATCTCTCTTTCAGCAATCCATGAAAAGCCGATACGATTCGCGGGATGGGGATGAGGGAGAGAAAAAATTCCGTATCCAGGAGTCCTTTCGCAACAAGTTCTCTTTTCAGGAGGCAAAAATCCGGAGGGCTGAACCGGGGGGTTTCTTCTGACAGCGTAAACCACGCTGGCAAAGCGTGATCCAACATAATCCCTTCTCCGTCTGTTTCATGTACGGTCTTATCCCAGAAGAGCTGCAAGACCACTTTTATCACGCAGGAATCGAGATCTCCAGCGGAAACGAGAGGAGACGAAAGCCGTATCTTTCGTGCGAGGTGATCCCTCCACGACTCCAGTGTCCGGAAAAGACTCTGTTCAACACTCCTGATCCCTCCCTCTTCGCGGGAGGCATGCCTCCTGGCAATATACCTGAAGAATCCGGTTCTTTCCGTCTCGTGCAGCGAGAACAGGTCTGCAAGTGTCTTTGAAAAACCCGTGTCCCCTGATACATGCAGCGAGATATCTGGTGACGGATCCTGGTTGCAACATCTTCCGACACAGATGTATACCTGAACAGATTGCGACTCCTGGATAACGAGGACGGGAAGATCCATGTTCCAGGAGGCGTTGATGTAGTCTGCAATATCTCTCTTTGCGAGAGGAGCCTCGCTGATGCACAACACAAACCAGGGTCTGCGAATGCCGGGGACCAGCTCGTCCGCACTCTCTTCAAATGCCAGGAGATGCAGGATTCCGGTTTCTCCTGAATGTGTTCCATGGTTCCACCTGGTTTTTACGAGTCGCCAGCCAAGACTGGCAAGGAGGTTGCAGAGAGGAGAGGCGCAATCCGATCTCGAATGGGCATCTGACCCGCTATTTATATGGGGTGGAAATATGGCGGCTTTTCGTGGCATGATCATTTCCAGTGATACAATGAGGGTATACATCCCGCCCGGATAAAGCTGGGCAGTGAAAGATAGATCTAGAGCGTCTTGAACCAGACATTCATGCTCTCGAACGAGCCGCAGATATTGGTATTATTCAGCAGGGTACCCCCATACCGGTATCCTGCACGGGCAAATGTGATATTTATCGGATACGATAGTGCTCTGGCGATGGTGTAGGCTACCTTCATACCCTCGTCCCTCATCTCACTCTCCATCCAATCAAGCAGGCGACCTGCCAGGTTCATCCCGGTATGCCGGATGTCCGTGGCAAAATCCGTCATCTCCACGTTTCCCTCCTCCGGATGCATCTCAGTTGAGGCAACAGCTACAAGAGTGTCATCTTTTTTCACTGAAAAATAGCGGAAATTATCCTTCATCGTCTCCCGGATATACCCGGCATCCATGATTGGGAATGGATATGACTCATATGTCTCCCCATAGAGCACGGCAACCGCATCAGCATCCTCTGGTGTACATGAGCACAGGACATAACCAGATGGAAGTTTGCTGTTGGAGCGCTTTTCTGCTCTCTTCATGCTCTCCGTGATGACGGTTCGGATCTCTTCCATGTCCACTCCACGGCTCCTGCTCTCGTCAGGATACTTTGCCATGAAGACCCCGTCCTCGATGCCGTTATACAAACCCGGGATCCTCGCCTCGACACGGTAGCCATGATCAAGGAATTCGGGTTGGAGCGAAGCAGGAATTTTTGCAAAGATCTTGGAATAGTTATTTTCCTTCGATATCTTCTCGAACAGGGAGATGATATCCGGGACATCGTCCCTGGATATCTTCATCAGGTATATCCGGTCGTTATAGGGCCCGTGCTGGTAGATGCTGTCCCCATACCTGCATATGGCATCACTCATTCCGTCTGTCCACCCGTTCAGTGTCCTGCGGGATCAGTGACGTGGCCTCGTCGAAATCCGCAAGGAGCTTTGCGATACCCACAACCCTGGAATCGTCGGCATTGTCCATCTTCAACTGCAGTCTGCAGTCCTGGCAGTTGCCGTCACAGGTTATCCGGTCATAATGCTCCGGTTCCTGGTAGGTACAGATCACGCCTTCGTAATTACGGAGAACCACCTTGTGTACCGACCAGGAGAGAAGATAATTGGGCATTACCGGTATCTTTCCTCCCCCGCCCGGGGCGTCGATCACATATCTCGGGACGGCAAAACCCGATGTATGACCTATCAGGTTCTCCATTATCTCCACTCCCTTTGCCACCGGCGTCCGGAAGTGCGAGAGCCCCTCGGACAGATCACACTGGTAGAGATAATATGGGCGAACCCTGTTTGCCACCAGTTTGTGAACAAGCTCCTTCATTATCCGTGGACAGTCGTTTACGCCTGCCAGCAGGACTGACTGGTTACCAAGCGGTATCCCTGCATCCGCTAGCATATGGAGCGCCTTCTTGCTCGTCTCCGTCACCTCCTTGGGGTGGTTGAACTGGGTATTCAGCCAGACCGGATGGAATTTGGAGAGGATGTTTACCAGGTCCCGTGTGATCCTGTACGGGAGAACAACAGGGATCCTGGAACCTATCCTGATGACCTCCACGTGCGGGATGGAGTGGAGCTCTTCGAGTATCCATTTGAGGTAATCATCGGGAAGCATCAGGGGGTCGCCTCCTGAGAGCAGTATATCCCTGATCTCCGGGTTGTCCCGGATATATTCGATACCTGCCCGTATCTCCGGTTCCGAGGGGATGGAATCGACATCTCCGACCCTCCTCTTCCGGGTGCAGTGCCTGCAGTACATGGAGCAGGTGTTGCTGACAAGGAAGAGTACCCGGTCCGGGTAACGGTGGGTTATTCCAGGAACCGGGCTGTCCAGGTCCTCTGATAGGGGATCTGACAGATCGTATCCTTCAACCTCGAGCTCCTTTGGAGAAGCCACGGCCTGCTTGAATATCGGGTCATTCTCATAATCCCCGGTATCGATGAGAGAGAGGTAGTAGGGGGTGATGGACATGGGAAATGTTCGTGTCGTCTCTTCTATCTTTTCCCGGTATGATTCCGGCAGACTGATATCAAGAAGCCTTTCGAGGGTGGAAATGTCCTTGATTGAATGTTTCAACTGCCATCTCCAGTCTTTCCAGAATTCGTGCGTGTTATCGTCAGCATCGATATTATGAGCAATTTTTTGCAAATTAGTCGAATTAGTTGTCATTTTTTTATCAATCCGCGAACTACTATTTTATGTTTAATGATATATAAATTAAACGAATAAATTTATTTAAAGCATTGATGGGAAAAAAATGGTCTTTTAAATTATTTTTGGTCCCGGCAACCAGCATGCGGGTCTGCTGCCTGGATATATTGATGTTGCTCCCCTGCCAATGTAATTTTCATGCGTCCCTTTGTTCTGGTCAACGTAGCGATGAGTGCCGACGGGAAGTTGTCCACCCGCGAACGCCGCCAGGTAAAGATTTCAGGCAGTGATGATTTCGCCAGGGTGGACCGGATGAAGGCTGAATGTGACGCCATCATGGTCGGCATCGGAACGGTCCTCGCCGATGACCCCTCTCTGACCGTGAAATCACCCGAGCTTGTCCGGTGGAGAAGAGAACGGGGAATGGATGATCATCCCGTCAGGGTGGTTGTGGACAGCAGGGCACG
The DNA here is from genome assembly GCA_002509485.1 of Methanolinea sp. UBA477. Classification (GTDB taxonomy): domain Archaea; phylum Halobacteriota; class Methanomicrobia; order Methanomicrobiales; family Methanospirillaceae; genus SD8. The sequence continues at coordinate 10,480 of DAWO01000053.1, read as the reverse complement.
GACCCCGCCGGGTGCATCCATCCTCACCAGGGGAGAAGGAAAGAGAATCATTGCGTGCAGCGCACAGGCAAAACCCGAAGATACCAGGGAACTTGGACGATATGCGACGATAATTTCGGCCGGGGAGGAGAGGGTTGACCTCAACCGACTCGTGGAAGAGCTGTATGCGACCGGGATCCGGCGTCTCATGGTGGAGGGCGGAGGACAACTGATATGGTCCTTTTTCGAGGCGGAACTCGTGGATGAGTTCTCCTGTTTTGTCGGCAACATGATAATCGGGGGATCGGATGCCCCGACTCCTGCGGATGGATCCGGATTCGTAATGGAAGGGGATTTTTGCAGGCTTTCGCTCCAGGAGGTAAAAAAGATGGACGAAGGCGTGCTCCTTGTCTGGAAAGTTTCGGAAAACTCATCGGTAACTGGTTGATGCGGGGAAGAAGACTACGTACATCTCTCTGGTTGTCCTGGCCGTAGTATTTATCCTTATAGCCGTCAGGCAGATCGGAAGGTTCAGGCTCCGAATCTGGCAGATCATGCTTGGAGGTGCTGTTGCCGTCCTTGTGACCGGCCAGATAACCCCGTACGAGGCATTTTCTGCCATCAATTTCGACGTGATCCTGTTTCTTTTCGGCATGCTCGTTGCAGGGGAGGCCCTGCAAAGGAGCGGGTACCTGGAATCCATCGCACACCAGGTCTTTTCGGGGACGGGATCGGGAAAAACACTCGTATTCCTTGTCGTTATGCTGATGGGATTGCTCTCGGCGGTCCTGATGAACGATACCGTTGCGATCATCGGAACACCCCTCGTTCTCTCTTTTGCAGCGAGATATCGTATCTCACCTGGGATCCTCCTTCTCGCCCTCTGTCTTTCAGTCACGACGGGAAGCGTGATGAGTCCCATCGGAAATCCCCAGAACCTCCTCATCGCAAATTACAGCGGTCTTGAAAACCCGTTTCTCATATTCTTCGTCGGACTTGGCGTTCCTACCCTGATTAGCCTGGGACTTGTTTACCTGGTGCTTTTTCTCTTCTACAGGCAGGAAATTTCCGAATCCAGGCGACAGGAGATCCCCGCCAAACCCGTTTTGGATCCTGCACTTTCCCGCATTGCTGGGATATCACTCGTCATCATCTTCCTGCTCATCGGTCTCCGGATTCTCGGGGGTGCAGGCCTGGTCCCGTTCTCTCTCCCTCTCATGGTCATAGCCCTTGGCGCAGCAGCACCAATCCTTCTCTTCTCATCCGAGAGGGGGTGTATCCTGAAGAGTATCGACTGGGCTACCCTGGTCTTCTTTCTCGCGCTCTTCGTGTTGATGCAGAGTGTCTTCCTCACCGGTTTTTTCCAGTCGATCGTGGCCAGCCATCATGCCATGCCAGTTCCGCTCATCATCGGGCTTGGCGTTATCGTCAGCCAGTTCATATCAAATGTGCCGTTTGTTGCCCTGTTCCAGCCCCTGATACTCGAGAGTTCGATATCTGTACCGCAGGTGCTGGCGCTGGCTGCAGGGAGCACCATTGCAGGAAACCTCACGGTGATGGGTGCGGCAAGCAACGTGATCGTCATACAGAATGCGGAAAAAGCAGGGTATTCAATCTCCTTTTGGGAATTTTTGAAGGTCGGCGCTCCCCTTACCGCACTCCAGGCCCTTGTGTATATCCTGTTTTTGGGAATTATTGGATAATGGCGGGAATCAATCCAGGGATCGACGACTGCAGCAGGGAATTCTGGCAACCCTTATATCAAACACAGGTAAATGGAGATAAAGGGTGTAATTTGAGGTGGTGAATTGCGTATGACCGGTGAAAAGAGGAAGCTGGAATTGAAGATCTCGGGGATGCATTGCGCAACCTGTGCCATCAACATAGAAAAAACCCTCCGTCAACTGGGCGCCGTGGAAGACGCACAGGTCAACTTCGGTACCGATACGGCCACGGTTGAATTTGATCCCTCAAAGGCTTCTGTCAGGGAGATTGAAGAGGCAATAAGGTCGGCAGGCTACCAGGTGGTATTCGAGAAATTGAACCTGAAAGTGGGCGGCATGATGTGTGCCACGTGCGTGGAGACTGTCGGAAACGCATTGTCGGCCCTCCCTGGAGTCGTCGATGTGAATGTAAACCTCGCCACGGAAGAGGCAACTGTCACCTATACCTCCTCGCTTGCATCGGTAAAGAAGATGGGGGAGGCCATAGAAGCTGCCGGTTACCAGTACCTGGGGATCGTTGGACAAATCCCGGAAGAAGAGGAGGAATTCGCACGGGACCGTGATCTGAAGGACAAACGCCGCCGTTTTTTGATCGGTATTGCAGTCAGCATCCCCCTTCTTCTTCTCATGTTTCTCAAAATTCCCATCCCGATGCAGCAACTGGCGTACATACTCCTGGTCATTACGGCCCCTGTCTTCGTGTACGTCGCGTACCCTATCTTCAGGGGGGCGTATGCGGCCCTGAAAAACCGGACACTGAACATGGATGTGATGTATGCGATGGGATGCGGGGTGGCATACGTATCCAGCATGATGGGAACATTCAATATAATACTGACGCTGGAGTTCATGTTCTACGATACGGCGATAATGCTTGCATCATTTCTCATACTTGGCAGATACCTGGAAGCAAGGGCAAAAGGTCGGACGGGTGATGCGATCAAAAGGCTTCTTGGTCTTCGGCCACGGACTGCCCTCGTCGTGCGGGATGGAGAGGAGAGGCAAATCGCAATCGAAGATGTGATTATTGGAGATTCAGTGATAGTAAGACCCGGAGAGAAGATACCGGTGGACGGCGCTGTGACAGGCGGTGAGAGCTATGTGGAAGAGTCCATGATTACCGGTGAACCGGTACCGGTTTTTAAAAACGCAGGCTCTGGTGTGGTGGGAGGGACCCTGAACAGGAACGGTGTGCTCACAATCAAAGCCGAAAAGATAGGAAAGGATACTGTCCTGGCCCAGATAATACAGATGGTCCGCGATGCCCAGGCGTCAAAGCCCCCTGTGCAGCGGATTGCCGATATCGCAGTCAGCTATTTCATCCCCGTTGTCCTGTCCATCGCTTTCATCTCCTCTATTGTATGGTATTTTATTGGCGGATCAACGCTTCTCTTCGCCCTTACGACATTCATCTCGATACTTGTCGTGGCCTGTCCCTGTGCGCTCGGCCTTGCAACACCGACCGCGGTGACCGTCGGTGTCGGAAGGGGAGCCGAACTCGGGATCCTCATCAGGAACGGAGAGATACTTGAGGTAGCAGATCATGTGACCGTCGCGGTATTCGACAAGACTGGAACACTGACACTGGGCAGACCTGAAGTGACCGATCTCTTCGCATCAGGCATGGACGAAAAGGATCTTCTCTCGCTCGTGGCAGCAGTGGAGAAGAACTCACAACATCCGTTCGCAGAAGCCATCGTCCGGCATGCCGACCTTATCCGGGTGTCTGTCGGAGAAGCAGACCAGTTCACCTCTCATGGCGGAAAGGGTGTAATGGCAAGGATCGGGAATGACGAAGTCATCGTGGGAAACAGGCTCTTTTTAAAGGAGATGGGGATTCCTGTAACCGACGCATGTGACGATATCGCCGTCAGGCTTGAAGACCAGGGTAAAACCGCCATATTCGCAGCCGTCGGAGGACGCCTCGCAGGCATTATTGGGGTGGCCGATACGCTGAAAGAGACAACCCCCATTGCTATTGGAGATCTGCTATCCATGGGAATAGATGTCATCATGATCACCGGGGACAACCCGAGGACTGCCGAAGCGGTGGCCCGTGAGGCGGGTATCGTGAAGGTCATGGCCGAGGTTCTGCCGGCTCAGAAAGCCGACGAAGTCGGACTTTTACAGGAAAAAGGCGAGGTTGTTGCATTTATTGGCGACGGCATCAATGATGCGCCGGCACTTGCACAGGCGGATGTGGGAATGGCAATCGGGAGCGGAACCGATGTTGCCATAGAAAGCGGGGATATTGTCCTCATCAGGGACGATCTCCTCGATGCCGTTTCCGGCATCCAGCTCTCCCGGAAGGTGATGTCCAGGATAAAGCAGAATATCTTCTGGGCTTTCGCATACAACAGTGCCCTGATACCCATTGCCGCCGGAATTCTCTATCCATTCACCGGTTATGTCTTCAATCCTGCCCTCGCCGCCCTGGCCATGGCCGCAAGCTCGGTTACGGTGGTCACCCTGTCTCTCATGCTCAGAAGGTATATACCTCCGGCAATGAAAAGAAGAATGAAAGAGGATGTGAGATATGGCGATCGATCCGATATGCGGGATGACTGTTGATCCAAAAACCGCAAAATACAGGAGCGAATACAGGGGAAAGACCTATTATTTCTGTGCCCCGGGTTGCAAGAAGAGATTCGATTCCGACCCTGAAAGATTTGCCAGGCCGGATTGATCAGACCTTTCCCTCAAGATAATCGCGCCTTTTAGGCAGAACAGAAGGCCTAATCTATTTTGAGGTTTTTTTCATAACAAGGGGAATGAATGAGAATGAAAAAGTACAGCTGGGAGATCAGTCTCGGGATCATTCTCGTGCTCTGTTCACTTGCAATTTATACTGCCAAGTTCCTGGTCCTCGGGGACCCTGAAAACACGTACTATTACTTCTTCAACGCAATTGGATTTCTCCCGATCAATGTCCTCTTCGTAACCCTCATCATCAATCAACTGCTGGCCATGAGGTCCAGGAAGGAGCGTATGGAGAAGTTAAACATGGTGATAGGAACGTTCTTCTCTGAGGTTGGAACGCGTCTGCTGGCCTACGTATCAGATTGCGACCCTGAACTGGATAGGATACGTTCGCTCCTGATTGTCGGGAACAACTGGTCTGATGAAGATTTCCGAAAGGTCAGGTCAGATCTGTCATCATATTCATTCACCGCACACATGACAGGAGAGACGTTGATGGAGATACGCCGTTTTCTCCAGGAGAAACGCAATTTCCTGCTGAGATTGCTCGAAAACCCCGTGCTGCTCGAACACCAGGATTTTACCGATCTCCTGAGGGCAGTTTTTCATCTCACCGAGGAGCTGGAGAGGAGGGAGGATATCAATATTATTCCCGAAACTGACGTAATTCATCTCTCCGGCGATGTAAACCGCGTATACCGGCTTATTACATTTGAATGGCTCTCGTACATGAGGTATCTTGAGAAGAACTACCCGTACCTGTTCTCTCTGGCGATCAGGACAAACCCCTTTGACGAGGAGGCCTCCGTCATTGTGGAAGGCTGATATCTTTCGGTTCTAAAAATAGCCAATATATTTCCATTTTTTGTGTCTGCGCCGGAATAAAGCCGGGGCGGGTTTTCAAGTGCATGCACACGCTCAAGCTGAAGTACTGCGAAAGTATAAATCCGTGCCATGCCAGAATAGGTTGTTGGAGGAGAGTTTTACATATGTTGAAAAAATCAATTGAATCGGCCCTGAACAAGCAGTTGAATGCAGAATTATATTCTTCGTACCTGTATCTCTCGATGTCGGCCTATTTCGAGACCATTCCATTGAAAGGTTTTGCCAGATGGCTGCGTCTGCAGGCCGCCGAAGAACAGCAACACGGGATGAAGTTCTATGACTACATCATCAAGGCGGGGGGGACGGTCACCCTTGCACAGATAGAGGCACCGAAGAGTGCCTGGAAGTCGGCAGGGGAAGTCTTTGAAGAGGTCTATTCTCATGAACAGAAGGTTACCGGCCTGATCAACAATCTCATGGATCTTGCAGTTGCAGAGAAGGACTATGCAACACAACAGTTCCTGTCCTGGTTCGTGACAGAGCAGGTTGAGGAGGAGGCCAATGCGAGCGATATATGTGCACAGATCCGCATGACCGAAGACGCTCCGGGCCAGCTCTTTGCAGTCAACCGGGAACTTGGAATGAGAGAATAACAGAGAGAACAATACATCATCTTTCTTCTCCCTTGTGGTGGAAGTAACCTGTTTGCCTATATTTCATATTTTGGCCGCGAAAATTTTTTATGGGTTTTCCCGATGAGTCTGCTGGTTGCCCGGGCGGGATCCGTGGACTGCGCGTGATGTTTTGATTCTCTTTTCCGGTACATGTATATTCCGAGCCTCCTGGAGATTCTATTTTTCCGGTAATTCAGCAGAGATGGCGAGAGTTTTTCTCTTGATAAAAAGGTTTATAGTATGATGGAAGGCAAGCGCTTATAAACGTTCGAATAATAAAACTATGTTTAAGTTTGGGCTTCTGGATGCCCGAACCGACTTCGATATTTTTATTGGGGTCCCACTAATAGTGCAAAGGAGAGAAGCATGAATCTTAGACAGCCTAATGCCAATGAAGCGACGGCCACCACGAACCGATCCCGTGACGTGGTGCCCATGTCTGGAATTTGTACACGGTGCGTTGACGGGTGCAAGGGAAGTTGTGAGATATGGTTATCCGCGTTCAGGGGAAGAGAGGTGCTCTACCCCGGACCGTTCGGGGAGATAACAGCCGGTGCGGAGAAGAACTATCCGATTGATTATTCTCATCTGAACATCCAGGGATACGCAATGGGGGCCAAGGGCCTGCCGGAGGGAACCGAGATAGGACCCGACAGTGCTGTATTCTATTCAGTTGACACTGAGACTGAATACGGGTGGGACCAGCAGGTCAAGATGCGCTTACCCATCTTTACCGGTGCACTGGGATCGACCGAGATCGCCAGGGTTAACTGGGAACATTTCGCCATCGGCGCAGCAATATCCGGCATCACCATCGTATGTGGAGAAAATGTCTGTGGAATAGACCCCGGCCTCGAACTTGACAGCAATGGTATGGTCAGTAAGTCGCCGGAGATGGACCGCAGGATCGATATCTACAAAAAATTCTGGGAAGGTTATGGCGAGATGCTTGTCCAGCTGAACGTGGAAGATACGAGGCTTGGAACTGCTGAGTATGTCTCGTCCAAACATAACCTCGATACCATCGAGTTGAAATGGGGACAGGGAGCCAAATGCATCGGCGGAGAGATCAAGGTTGGTTCCCTCGACCGTGCAGCAGAACTGAAGAAGAGGGGCTATATCGTTGTTCCCGATCCAACCCGCCCCGATACGCAAACCGCCTTCAAACAGGGTGCAATAAAAGAATTCGAGCGCCATTCACGGTTAGGTTTCGTTTCAAAGGAAGGCTTCCTCGAGGAAGTGGACCGCTTGAAGGATCTCGGCTTCAAGAGGGTCACCTTAAAAACCGGTGCATATTCAGCGGTTGAACTCGCCATGGCGATCCGCTATGGTGCAGAGGCAAAGATCGATCTGCTGACAATCGACGGGGCACCAGGAGGCACGGGGATGAGCCCCTGGCCGATGATGAACGAATGGGGGATACCAACCTTCTACATCCAGTGCCTTGCGTACGAGTATGCCGGTCTGCTGAGAAAGCGGGGCATGCGGGTCCCTGATATCGCCATAGCGGGCGGTTTCTCTGACGAGCCGAATGTCTTCAAGGCAATTGCCATGGGTAATCCATTTGTGAAAGCAGTCTGCATGGGCAGAGCCCTCATGATACCGGGAATGGTCGGGAAGAATATCGAGAAGTGGATCGAGAAGGGTGAACTTCCAAGGACGGTATCGAAGTACGGTTCAGTTCCGGAAGAGATCTTTGTCACGTACGAGGAACTCAAAGAAAAATATGGATCAAAGTTCAAGGAGATACCCATGGGCGCTATCGGGATCTATACATATGCACAGAAGTTCAAAGTGGGGCTCCAGCAGATCATGGCCGGCAGCAGGAATTTCAATGTCAAATCCATCTCCAGGAATGACATCATGGCCCTCACCGAGGAAGCATCGAGTGTGTCAGGTATCCCCTACGTGATGGATGCATACGCCGATGAGGCTCTGACGGTCTTACTCGACTAAAAAACCTTTTTTCCCATAATTTTCAGTATCAGTTGTTTTATCTGAGGAACTGCGGACATATCATGGAAAACCGGGAATGGTGTAGCCATTGTACATTTTTCCGCATCAATCCAAAAACTCAATGAATTCTTCTTTTACGGAGAGAACGTATCCAGTATCCTGTCAGAGATCCTCGCACCGAGGCTTGGGGAGAGTGACTCGAGCCAGAGAAAAAAACCAACTTTTGAGGGTGTATTGCGTTCAAATTTGAAATTCCCTGATTTATCCTGGACCATCTTCAGGTATTCCATCTTTCTTTTCGACCGCAGGTAGAGGAGGGGGTCATAACCCGGCAGATCGGTCGCCAGGATGACTTTGGAATACTGGCTCATGATATCGGTATATTCTATCCTTTTGCCTTTTACGGCGATCTCATGATCCCTGCAGAGCGATCGGACTGCCGACGGATAGAGTGCACCATACAGGATCTTTTTCACGAGAAGCGAGGTGTCATCTTCGACTGTATCCTCGCGGGGGTTGTGATGATTGGTGACGCCTTCAAAGACGCGTACCTTCTCTGATTCATGGTATTTCCCGTAGTCGAAAGAACGGGCGAGTGGTATTTCTGTGGCCTTTACCAGTTTCTTCTGCTGGCTATTGCGACCGCTTTCCCCTTTTTGCTGGTGCATCCTGATTCCTTTCTTTATCTCTTCACATGACCGCGTCTGGATGTTGAGGTTTGATCGGCATTTCAGGATCTTTCGTCCTGCTTTGTAATTGGTGATATCAAACGAGGATATGAGCAGGAAGGGGACCTCCCGCTGATCAAAGAGATACCCTAAAAGACGTTTTTTGTAATCAATCTCCTGTTCGAATTCCTTGATATCTGACGCAGACGTTATCACTTCGCCAAAAACTACCCGGTCATCTCCATCCACGAGCAGCAGGTCAAACTCTGCAAGATCCTGGCCGTTTCCCCTGATGGTTATATCTCCGCATCGCGAGTAAAAAAAACCGTTCTGGCCGAGTTGCATCTTTCTTCCCCCCCTCGGGGCATCTGCTCCCTTGCGGGCAAGGTACCTGATATTATCGGTATGCTCCGACATCTCGACGAACATCTCGTATACAATATGCTCGAACCAGCGGCCTTCGGCAGTTCTCATGTGTTCAAGTTCATCAGAAAAAAGTTTTTTCTGTTCAACTTTGTTCATGTGCCTCGTGGCGCGGAGCGCTATTGTTTTTGTGGGCTGAAAAGACGAGACATTTTTTTTCAGCCAGGAGACGAGATCTGCCATATTCTTATAGACTTTATCTATTTCTTGGTAAATAAAAGATTATAGAATCGAGAAGGAACAGAAACATCCCAAGCAAGTCCTGGTGGCACACAGATCTGTTTTTACCTGTCAGGCCTGTCACATTCCCTGGTTATACCCCAAAACATATCTTCTGGAAATTCGTAATCACTATACCAACCCCCCGGTGAACCCCCATGGTCAGTACCATTCTGGTCGTCGATGATAACACCTATATAGTGGATGGTCTTGTCGCGATACTCAAGAAGAAAGGCTACAGTACCGTCACTGCACATAGTGGAGATGAGGCTTTGCGGAGACTCGAAGCCCTTTTGCCTGACCTGATACTTCTTGATATATCCATGGAACCCATGAATGGCTGGGAGACGCTCGCAAAGATACGGGAGAATTTTGTCTCACCGCGGATACCGGTAATCATCTTTTCTGCACGGAAAAGACTCGAAGAGGAGATGAAAGATAAAACGCTCGAGGTTGACGCAATCATCGCCAAGCCTATCAACACACGACTGCTTCTTGATGCGATTGAAAGTCTGCTCAAGAAGAATGCGACGGGACAAAAAAACCAATTTAATGGTAGGGAAACACTCATAAAACTTGGGTTCGAAAGCCACATTCATGACAGTTGAAGAGCGTGGAATATCATCGTCATCCGTGCGCGATGGAAAAGAAAATAGGAAGTCAGATATATCATAAGTAAGTTTATATACTTTTCGTGCGTTGTAATAATGCTGCGTCGTACTTTATGGTGGGCTCGTAGCTCAGTTAGGTAGAGCGCCTGGCTTTTAACCAGGTGGCCGGGGGTTCAAATCCCTCCGGGCCCGCTTCCACGGCTTCGACCAGTGGATTTTTCGCGGTGATGGATCTGGAGATTAAAATTCTGCTGCAAAAGGGGGTTTTGGGGTGAGCAATCGATTGAACGTACTGGACCACATCATGGTCCCTGATCATAAAATTATGAGCGAGGAGGAAGTAAGCCAGCTGTTTTCCTCGTATTCAATAACAAGCGAGCAATTACCAAAAATGTATCATGACGATCCGGCGGTAAAGGTCATCGGAGCCAAGATCGGCGACGTGATCCGGATCATCCGCACCAGTCAGACAGCCGGCAGGGCCGAATCGTATCGGCTCGTAATCAAGCGACCGAAGAAATAAAAATCGGGGCTGATTGATCTGATAGACAGAAGTGTATTATCCAAGGCATATTTTTCACGGGAGCATGTTGCCCGCCACCAACTTGACTCCTTCAACAATTTCATTCTGCATAATCTTCAAAAAGTTGTAAATGAGCAAAGGGTCATCGAGACCGACATTGAGATACGTGGCAAGAGCA